>NZ_JAFUHT010000094.1 GCF_017468685.1 Methanobrevibacter sp. | reverse complement strand
GATATATATCCCCGTGAAATATACTATTAAGTTATAAAAAAGATGGCCGTTAATGTTAATGTGACCCCATTAAATCAAATCTAAAAAAAGTAACTATTGAATTATCAACCTTAGGTTAATGGAAACATAAATAGTAATTTACCATCCATAATGAATCTCGAAAAATAGAATTTTATGAAACGGTTTATAATTCTTAAAAAAATGTTACACGACAAATACTGATTAGAATAAGAAATGAATTCCATTCTTAAAAAAAGAATATAAAGGAGAAAAGATATTTCTCCTTATTTTTTAACTGTTATTTTTACTTTTTTGCTTGTTGCTTTGTAGTTTTTGTTTCCTTTAAACTTAATAACTGCAGTGTATTTGCCTTTCTTGGTTAACTTCTTAAGGTTAAATGTAGCCTTACCCTTCTTGTTGGTTTTAGCAGTGTAAGTTTTTTTACCGACCTTAATGGTAACTTTCACTTTACTGATTGCTTTTTTACCGGATTTTAAAGTGATAGTGTACTTTTTGGTTTTCTTTTTGGCTTTGAAAGTTTTCTTTTTAGCAACAATCTTGGTAGCCTTTTTAGTAACCTTAGGAGTTGGTTTGACCGGTTCTTTGATGTTTAAAGTAGTGTTTTGGGTGATTGGAGCATACTTGCCGTCACCTGAATAGCTAATGCTAATCTTGTGATCACCAGCAGTCAAATCAACAACAGTAATGCTTGCAGCACCATCTTTCAACTCAGCAGTCTTAACAATCTTACCATTGTCAATATTGACTGTGAAAGTACCTGTAGCATCTTTTTCTAATTTGATACTGAAGGTAGGTGATTTTGTGTTTGCCGGAACATTGGTAGTGAAAGCTTGAGTTGCTGGAACTTCAACACCTTTAACTGTTGCAGTTGTGTTTGCACTGTCTGCATTGAAAGTTTCATCACCAGTGAAAGTGGCATTGATGAAGTAATCATCAGCAGTTAAATTGTTAAATGTGGCATTACCTTTACCGTTTACTACATTAACAGTTTGGTTGAGGGTGCCTATTTTAACAATTACTTCTCCAGTGAATTTTTCATTTGCATTAACAATAACAACTAGAGGATCACCATAAGTGATTTCATCAGCGCTAATGCTTAAATCGAGATCCAGCTTGTTTACAAAGAATGAAGCATTCTTTTCACCAGCGTTGTATTTGTCATTACCGGTAAAGCCTACGGTAATGTTTTGAGGACCGTAAGGAACATTGGTGATGTTGAATACCAAAGTACCGTTAACAACATGTTCAACTACCGGATCAAGTTTGTTAATGGTTACATTAACGTCTCCGTTAATGTCTTCGTTCATTGTAACTGTAACGGTAACGTTTTCATTAATCACAGGTGTTGAGTATTCAATGCTTATTGTCGGATTGACTTTAACAACCTCAAATGTTATATTGGACTCTTCACTAGGATTATAGTTGTCATCACCATTATATACTGCATAAATAATGTATGTTCCATTAGCCAAAGAGTCAAAGACTGCCTTATCAGTAACATTAACTGTTTTATTGTCTGTGTTTAATCTGAAAGTAACATTACCACCAGCATTTGCAGGCACAATTGCCTGAACAGTAATATTATCCCCCACCGGAATGGTTGGGTCAATTAGGATTTGTACTGTTGAATTGGCCTTGCTGACAGTGAAAGTCTTAGTTATGGTTGTTGCTCCGAAATTATCATCCTCAGCATATTTGATAGCAACAGTATAATCACCAGCAGGCAAATCATTAACACTTACAGTAGACATATTATTGCTGAATGAATCTGTAACAGTCTTAACAACTACATCATCCTTAATGAATTGATAAATAAGATTACCAGATTCCAAATTGGAAATGTTAACTTTAACTGTAACATTATCACCATAAACACTGTCTGAAACATTACTCATTGTCATGTTCAAAGCAGGTTTAGCCAATAAAAATAGTGGCTGATATTTGACAGTGAGATCGCCTAAATAAGTGGACTCAGGAGTACTGTCAAAGGAAATCTCTTCAGGCTGGGTAACTTCAGGAACAGTATACGCAACAGAATAAACACCATCCTTATAAGTAGCACTATAAGTTACACCATCAATGCTAAAGTCTAGTTTAGGAATATTAATATAATTGCCCATATCATCAACTAAAACCGCAGTAATATTAATAACATCACCACTTGTTGCAGATAACTGAGTATTATCTAAAACTGTAATTGTAGTTGAAGAATTGATAATGCCCACACCAGTAACTTTTAATTCAAAATTATAACTAGACTGAACAGTATTATTCTCAAAAACTGTAGGGTTTCCAGCAATACCTATAAATGAATCACCATTTAACTCTCGGAAAATGCAAGAAGAAATATTAGCTTTGAAAAAATTATTTGATTGTTTTAAAACTTTAATTATTTGTTTGGAAACATTATCAAAAGTACAATTATATATTAAAATTTCCCCATTTGATTGTAATATAATCCCATTAGTACCAACTGAACAATTTGAAAAATAACAATCACGAATATTCAATGAAGATTTAGATGACGCCAATACATCTGATTTATATTTAAAATCAATGAAACTACATCCTTCAATAGATATGTTATTACAAGTTTTTAAATATATTAAATAGTCAGCATTATAACTACCTTTAAATATAATATTTTTAAAAATAATATTATTGGAAGAGTCTAAATTAAATTCTTTAGATAAATAATTTGATGTTGAGTTTATCATTACTTTTCCAGAATTTTCAGCCATTATAGTAATATTATTCTTAGATTTGATGGAAATTACATCATTTTTATTGGCACAAGTCCAAGTATAATTCCCATCCATCATATGTACAACACTATTATCTCCAATTGAATTTAATGTAGTTTTAAAATCAGCAGGAGCGTCTTGAGAAGAACCATTTCCATTTCCTATAGGAGACACATAAACATGTGTTAAACCATCTTCAAAGTTACCTAACTTACTATCAGGGTCATTATCAGTAGTTTTTTGACTTAAATCTTCATTTAAATAATTATCGGAAATAATGGAATCTCCATCATCATTTATTTCCAAAGTAATATTTTCATTAACTTCCCCTGCAAAAATGAAATTCATACTTAATAATGTAATAAGAATTATTGTAAATGAAAAAATATATTTTAATTTCATTGTAAAACCTTCTGAAAAAAATAATGAGGATAAAAAATTAAAAAATAGAGATTAAAAAAATAATTTAATTTAAGAGTATACATTATATTAAAAAAGTCCCTTTAATCTCCAATATTATCCCCATCAAAATTCCTACCAATCATAAGTTAGGTTTCCTCTTGTATAGCGTAAAAATCACCATTACTATTTCCAATATAAACAACGCCTGAATTATCCACTAAAATGTCTCCAACAATAGAAGATGTGGCATTAAATGCATAACACAAACTACCTTCTAGACTATCAATATCAAAAGACATTAAATCAAATACCCATAAAATTCCGGCATCGTCGCCAAGATAAAGATAATCTTCATCGCAGCACATTGCTGAAGAAACTGAGTTAATATTGAAAGTAGTAACTTCACAAGATAATGAAGAACCACTATAACTAGCAAGATAGATATGGCCATTAGTATCTACTGTGTAAACACTTCCAGCACCATCACTTACTAGTTTATTACAATTTCCACCTAGTAACTCAGAATCAACGACATTTAAACTGGAATCTAATAAACAGAGATATGTAGATCCACTAATGTTTCTTAAAACACAAATATTACCATTACTGTCAATTACAGGATTGCCGATAGTATCAGCAATACTTGTCATAGTATTAGTAAGTAAATTATAACGAACCAAACCATTAACAGTATTTACATAAAGGCAATTACCATAAATAATAGGTTCAGACAACATTGTTTGAGAATAAATAGGCACACCATTAATTTCTAAAATACTATTATAATAGACATAATCCCCATTTTCATATTTAACCATGGTAATCCATAAGTTAGAATCGGCACCATATCCATTTTCACTACAAATATAAAGAGTATTATTATACATCACAGGAGCATAAAAACTAGATCCTTCAAGAATTGATGCATTGGTTAATGAATCACCAGTATATAAATCAAGAATGTATAATTTATCTCCTTCACAAGGAGCATAAACAACACCATCTTCAACAATTAAACCACAGAAACAACCAGCTACTCCCTCAAATACATCCCAAACATAAGTACCATTAGTATAATAACAGTACAAAGTATGATTAGCAGGAATCAAAATATAATCTCCTACAATAACGGGAGCGCCAGTTAAAATATCTTCTGCATCAAAAGAGATATTCCAATCCACTACACCTAAAGCTACTTCATCAGGAATGGCAATAACACCGGTTTCATTTTCTTCACCGGGATTAACATATTCGCTAATGTCATGGAAAATATTATGAGTTCCATTATCAACACTTAAATAATCTTGATTATAAGCATAAATTGAACCAGAAGAATTATCTTCTCCCCAAAATTCATTATAATCATATGCTAAAAATGCTTTATTTGTTCTTTTAGTAGTGTAGTGATATGCTATATCATTACCTTCACTTGCAGTATTATTAACAAATTGACAATTATAAACATTTAAATGACCAGCACTACCTGCAAAAATAGCTCCTCCTTTACCATTAGCATAATTATTGGTAAAATTACAATTATTAATAGTTGTTGTTGAAGAACCACTAGCAATAGCACCACCATTAGTAGCATTTGCTCTGTTATTTTCAAATCTGGAATCATCTACAACCAAAGTACCAGACATTATAATAATAGCTCCACCATTACCGGAAATGCCAGTGTTATTAATGAAATCACAATTTTCTACAATAATATACGGAGCACTACCCTGATAGAATCCAAAAATAGCACCTCCACCTCTGTTTGTTGTTGCTTTATTGCCAACAAAAGTAGAATTAACAACTCTTAAATAACTGTAGGTACATAATGCACCGCCATTCCATCCTGCGAGATTATCTTTAAAAACAGAACGGATAACAGTAGTATTAGCATTTGTGTGAGTGTGTATTGCACCTGCCCACATTGCAGCAGAATTATCTTCAAATGTAGAATCATAAACAGTCAAATGACCACAGTTATTAATTACACCCGGTTCAACATTTGCATAATTATTTTTAAAGGTACTGTTCCTAACAACCATATGAACATTATTGACATTAGTTTCATGATAGTTACTTAAGGTACCATAACTTGTGCTACATTTTTCAAAAGTAGAATTAATAATTTCACAATAACCATAGTTTAAATGAACTACAACCTGTTTTGTTGAAGTTGCAGTTATATTTTCGAAAGTACAGTTATCAATAATATAATTTCCATTTCCAGCAAATTTCATAAGAGTGTTTCCACCACAGTTCTGGAATTTAATATTTTTTAAAGTTATTGATAATCCATTTGTTGTTGATAAAAAGAGAATATCACTATAACTTACCGCATTACTTGAACTACTTCCGCCAATATAAGTATCAGCAGAACCTACAATTGTTACATCATGATTAATAGTGATTTGACTGCCAGGAGTCAAATTAGACTCAATACTAACAACATCAGGACCACTACTTCCACTAACTGCACCAGCCAAATCAGACCAACTATTAACTGGTGTTGGATTTCCTAACCTAACCTGTGCATCACTTTCATCCATACCAATATTATCATCTAATGATTCATCAACAGATATAATTTCATCTGCTGTATCACCAGTTGATAATTCACCTATATCATCCATGTCTTCAGCAGAAACACAAGAAATTCCCACTAAAAGCACGATGAAAATTAAGAATATATTTAACTTCTTATTCATATTCATTTTCCCACCATTTAATTTTCTGAAGGGTGAATCCGATGTAAATATCTAATTATACACCAGATAATATAATTATAATCAAATAAACCATCCTGTAATCGATTACAAAAAATCAACTACAACTGATAATCTATCTAATGAAATGTTATATATAGTAAAACATATATAAAATTATCTTAACTTATGATAAAAACATGTTGAAATTTAATATGTTTCTGCTGAAAACATGATGGAGAAAAATAAAAATGAAATTGAAAAAATACTTACTTATCCTTATAATTTTATTCATAATATTAAATATAACTTGCATTAATGCAACAGAAAACAACACTGTTGAATTAGAACTAAACAATGACAATGTAATAAACATAACTGAAAATACTCAAAATTCTCCAGAAAACAATTTATTATCCCAAAACATAAACAACCAAACACCCCAACAAGAAATATTAACACAAAACAATAATGAAGACACATTGTCAAGTTTCATACCCTACAGCACACAGATAACACTAACAGTCAACGACACCACAGATTTTGAAACAACTGGAAATATAACCATAAATATGCATTTTTCATTCATAACACCAGTACATGATGGTGAATTTAAAACCTATGATATTAATGTCTATGAAAACAATACAATAATAAAAAAAATAAACATTGGCGAGCAGAACCTACCCGAATTACAAACCAGTACCACATACGTTGCTGATGTGCCATTTAACTATACAGTACATCCAGATAGTTATTTAACAACATCATTATTCGGAGAATACTCCAACACCTTAAAATTTGAAAACATTGAAAAAATAATATTAACAAACTTAAACATTACACAAATAAACATAGATAACACTTACAACTCCAATGAAACATGGAACAATAGCATACGATCCCTACAAAAAGCATTAGAACTAGCAAAAAACAATGGAACAATTAACCTAAACAATATACAATTAATACAAGACATAACTCAAACAATCGCAATAAATAAAAATATCACAATTACTGGAAACAATGCACAATTCATTCTTCAAAAAACACAAACACTACTTGAAATAAACTCTAATTCACAAGTAACATTAATCAACTTAACATTCGACGGTAACAATAATTATATCATATCAAACAAAGGAAATTTAAAATTAATAAACTGTACATTTAAAGACAATAGTCTTGGATTAATAAATAATGCTGCCGAATTAGAAATCATTAATTGTAAAATAGAAGATATTAATCAATTCTACCAAACAAGACCCCAAACCAACAATAAAGGACTGATAAACAACAACAATATACTAAAAATAATTAACACCACATTTAACAATAACCAATATGTGCCATATCAATTGCCAAGTGACCCTGATAATTGGGAGGGAATAATCTACAACAAAGCAACATTAACGGCAGAAAATGTGAACTTTACAAATATTGATTCTAGAATAATTTATAATGACGGAGAAATTACACTAAAAAATACAATATTTGAAAACATTCATCCTGCAAACACCAAATCAATCTATATCAAAAATACAAACCAACAATTAAACAAAAACTATACTTATAACAATTACATAACTACTACAAATACCAAAACCATAAATGGAGGATCAATATACAACAACAATATAATTAAAATCGAAAATTCAATATTTAATAAAATCACCGGAAGCAACGGAGGGGCAATATACAATACAGGAACACTAACAATAACACAAACAAACATCTCAAACATAAACACCAAAGGCAATGGAGGAATATACAATACCGGAACATTAACCATTAACAGCTCCAGCATGACAAAATGTTCAGCAACATATGGAAGTGTAGCATATAATACAGGAACATTAAATATTACTGGTTCAACAATTTCACAATCCGGACAAGCAATATCAAATGAAAATAAAATGACAATAACACAAACAAACTTAATAAATAATGGTCGGTCAATAATTAATGAAAAAACTGGAGAAATAACACTATCCTACTCAACAATTAAAGACAATACCATAACCGTCACTGCCTATGGTGACGATTTTGCTGCCAACTTCATTTATTATGGAACAATAAAAAATCATGGTACAATGAATGTATTAAGTTGCATATTTGATAATAATGCCCTTTCAAGTTATTATCCTCAAAATGGAGGTATTGGTGCAGCAAATATTTACAATGACGGGAGAATAACTGTAATGTATTGTTTTTTATTAAAAGCAAGTATTTATACTGCAATGTATGGTTCTGCACCAGCTACTTTTTTATATAATGATGGAACAAGCAATGTAAACTATAATTACTTCACCATAACACCTGATTGGAGAATTATACGTAATGCAGATTTTAACTATTACTTCACTCCAGCATTTGAAAATGATTATTATCCGATAAAACTTAATGAAACTAAAAATATTACCTTAACTTTAGGAGTGACAAATGGTGAAAACACAATCATATTTAATGACTGGGACAAATTGCCGCAAAAAGGATTTAACACAACAATAAACACCATCAATGAAAACGGAGAATACATAAACATTACTACAATATTAAATGATTACTACACATTCAATTTCAACTATACAAATATCAAAGGAGAATATCTGATTTATGCAAATATTCTAAACTACAGAACAGCAGCACTCATTGATGTGGGAAAAGAATCTGCAGAAATGTTAGTAACCTACAACAACAATAATATCACTTATAATGATGGAAATAATATAACTTTCAAAATCAAGATTGCAGGAAACCTTACAACCCCAACAGGAAACATTACACTAACATTAAACAACCAAAAATACAATGTAAACTTAACTGACGGCGAATGTGATTTCACAGTACCAAGCAATTTTAAGCCGGGAAATTATACCATTAAAATTGAATATAACGGAGACAGCGAATACTTCAAAATACTTAAAAAATATTATAATTTCACAATATTTAAAATACCGACAGCAGTTAATATAACTGCCCCTGAAGTTAAATACAGTCAAACTGGAACAATAACAATAAAGCTCACACCAGACACTGCAAGATTATACGGAACATTATACATCGATGGTAAAAAAATAAAAGACCTCGCAGTGACAGATACAATAACACAAACAATCAACAGAGGAGTGGGTATATACAACCTTACATTAATCATCGATGAAGATGAATACTACACAGGATGCAGTGCAAGTACATTATTTATTGTTAGTAAATGGAAGACCAATTTAACTGTTGAAATTGCAGATATTAAAAAAGGTGAAAATGCAACATTAAACATTACAATAAATCCGGGTGATGTTCGTGGAGATGCAATTCTTCAAATCAACAATGAAACACGAAATATTTTCATAAACAATACCATGACACCAATTACATTGACTGATCTCGAAGAGGGAACCTATCATGTAACTGTATACTATCCGGGCGATAGAAAGTATGCTGCATCAAATGCCTCAACCACTTTCAGTGTTTCAAGAATAACATCCAAACTAACAGTCCAGTTAACACAAAACATTAATCTGACAGGCCATATGGAAATACAAACCGATCCTTTAAACTGTACCGGTGAAGTGATAATATTCATCAACAATGACAAAACCATTTTAAACCTTACAGAGGGTGTTATTAACACTGAAATCAAATTTAAAAGAGGAACTAATTATATATATGTACATTATGATGGAGATGACACATACTCTGTAAGCACATGGAACACCACAATAAACATTGAAGGAAATCCAGTATTGACTCTGGAGACACAGAAACTTGAAAGCGGAAAAACAGGATATGTGCGGGTAAACCTTACAGACACCAACAACATTCCTTACGAATACACCAATATCACAATAGAATTCCAAAACACTAACACTACAATAACCACAAATGAAAACGGAACAGCATACCTACCAATAAACACACAAACAGGAACATACACCATTAAAGCAACATATCAAAACGCAACAATAACCAAAAACATAACAGTTAAAACACTCACACAAATAAAAGTAAATATTCAAAACATTAACCAGGCAGATGACCTACTGGTATATGCAACACTAACAGACTCCAACAACAACAAATTAAACGGAGAAATCGTATTGGAAATAAACGGCAACTATTATAAAATCATAATAACCAATGGTGCAGGGTCAAGAAACCTTGGCGAATTCCAGACCGGAACATACACATATACTGCAACATATCCGGAAAACAATATATTATACTCCACAAACACCACCGGAAGCTTTAAAGTAAACAAGGACAGCTACAAAATAACCGGAAACACCGACATCACACAATACTACGGAGCCACAAAATACTACAAAATAAGGCTTACCAACAACAACCAACCGGTTAAAAATGAAATCATAACAGTAACCATCAACAAAAACACAGTCAAAATAAAAACAGATAATAATGGTTATGCCACATTAAAACTCAGCCTCAAAGCAGGAAAATACACAATAACCGCCACATACAAAAACGTTAAAGCATCCAACAAGATTACAGTAAAACCAACACTAATTACCAAAAACAAGAAAATCAAAAAAGGAAAAACACTAACCTACACTGCCAAACTCCTAAACAAAAACGGCAAACCACTAAAAAACAAGAAAATAACATTCAAAATCAAAGGCAAAAAGTACAAGGCAAAAACCAACAAGAAAGGAATAGCAAAAATCAAAATCAAAAACCTGAAGGCAGGAAAATATAAAATCATAACCACCTACGGCAAACAGAAAAACACAAACACCATTACGGTTAAAAAGTAAAACACAAATCTAAAACCATCACCCATAATCTTTTTTTAGTACAGAACTTAATTATATTATTCATTAAAAAAATGAGGTTCATAAGAATTGAATTTCAAGTGTTGGCATAATAATTCAATTTCAATAAAATAAGATAAAATGATTAACTACATTCAAGTAGCTAATCTTTTTTTAGTATTCTTCGTTTTCTCTGCGTTTGTAACCGATTACAAGCAGTATCTCACAGACAACCGCCAGACCAATGAACTTAATCATGGAATCTGAATCCTCAACAATATTTTTTGTTATCTCATAGGCTTTACTGGTATCCTGTGATGCACCGCTGCTTCCGGCAGCACCTGCTGAAGATGAACCGGATGACTTTGAACTTCCGCTTGATGAAACACCCTCAACACTTGGATCAGTTGCGGTCGAATTCTGGTTCGGCACAATCATGTTGCTGTTATATGAGTTGCTTGTTGTTCCCTCGTTGCTGAATGAGTTTTGAACATTCTCCTCACCGCCAAGGTTGCGTTTGGTTGACAGGCTTTTACCATCATCTCCGCTCAGGTCAGGAAGACCGTTGTATCCGTTGTCTCCGTCGGCACTGTCGGGTGTGGTGAATCCACCAGCATTATTCCCACCTGTGTTGAATGCTCCGGTACCATCACCGCCGGATATCAAAGGATTTCCTCCAGGAAAACCAGGCTTTTGAGGAGCAATACCGCTTCCATTTATAACGTTCGTATAACCGTTCACGTTTTCAGGCGGTACATAGTTGAATTCATCGCCGCCGTCGATTTCATTGCTTTGGCGTTCCAAGTCATACTCAAATATTGTTATTACACGGTTTCCGGAAAAGTAATTGTTTTTAGCTGCATCAGTATCGGCACCGATTGAATCCCCACGTTTGAACGGATCATAATTGGTGTCGGCATACTTGTCTGTTCTAACCAGCGTATTGTTTGTTACTGTGGTATTGTCAGCGTCAAGCATGTGTGATACGTAGTATCCGTCACTTATTACGGTATTGTTGACTACCCTGTAGGAGTGTGTGCTGTCGGTTTTCTGTGAATATGAAATTCCATAGATGTTATCTTCCTTTCCAACGGCCTGGATGTTGTGAACTTCAATGAGGTTGTTCATTATGATGTCATTGTTGTCCTGTGACTCTATTCCTGCAACCAGTGCCCAGCTGTGGTTTCCCGCCCTTCCAGTAACATTAATATGATTGTTTAAAATCGTAATGTAGTTGTCGCCGTTGAAGTTGTGGGAGTATATTCCGATGTTCGGGCCGTTGCTTTTGGTGTATATCTCATTGTATTTTATGAGTACGTCGCTGGCAGGTCCGGTCAGTTGTATAGGATATGCTGTTCCCGCTGCAAATGCTCCTCCCTTGGTTTCAACATGAATGTCGTTTCCTTCAATAAGCATATTGTCTGCACGGTATATGTCGAAGGCATAGAGGTAGTTGGCCTCGTCCTTATACGTGATGTCATCCTTTAAAGTAATCCTATTGTTTGTAATATTGCAGTCATGTGAATCGCAGATGAATACACTGTCAAGTGTCGGATAGGCACATTCGGGACGGACATTAACATTGGCATTAATAACATTATCAGTGAATGTCAGATTGTTGCAGTTGCTAATTCCGACTGCCAGTGCGAATTCGGATTCAAGAACCGCTGTTGTTGACTGGAATGCAACTGTACGCAAAGGCAGTTCCGCATTAATCGTATTGTTTAAAAACAATGCGTTCGGTGAGTATTCCAGTCTGACGGCAAATGCACGGCCTTCTCCACGGTTGTCGCTTCTGAAGTTTATTGTGCAGTTTACGACAGTCAGATTGTTGATCATGTCATATTTGGTGCCTTGTGAAAATATTCCATATGCATCGCTATTGCGGGAAGCGTTGTAATCAATATTTACATTGCAGATTTTTGTATTGCTTGCTTTCCACAATTCAATTGCCGCATAATCATTGTCCTCTAAACCTGTAGTTTCGACTAATGTGAAATTGTTTAATGTCACATTATTTGCCCAGATACAGAATGCAATGTTTTTTAATGTATGGTTATTTCCATTGATGATGACATTGTCTGCCATGATGTTGAAAACTCCGCAGTCCTCCATATCCTCTGTTATGAATATTTTGGCATTTGCATAATTATTTTTTAACATTCCTCTTTTAATGTAATTCTTGTAGTTGTCCTGTGTCATGTTGATGACCAGATCCGGAGTGTCCGGCTCAATGGTTAGTTCTGTTTGCTGATTATCCAAACTGAGCATGTCATCAGCATCCATGCTGGTCTGGTTTGAATCGGTTGTGTTTTCTTGAGCTGAAACGCATGAAATTAATACGAATGATAGCAATAATGCCATAAACATTAATTCAAAGGCTTTTCTTATAATTTCCACCTCCTAAAACCATCGATTAAAAATATTTTAATAAATATTAAAATATATTTTAATTTTTGTATCAACAACAATATAAACTTATAGCAAGTAGGGATGAAAAAAACATACCACCAACAGACAAGATCCAAACATCTAAAGGACGATAAACTGATATTAATAAACCTATCGATTGATTGTGAAAATAGACTAAAAAATTATATTTATGAACCTAATTTTCAGAAAAAAAATAAAAAGTCAGTATTATAAAACTAAAATTTTAAAAAATTCAAAAAGTTAGTCTTATATACCTAAAAAAATATACTATTGTTATGGTTCAAAGAGATTTATACATGAAAGAAATTATTCCATTAATCGATAATGAGTTAATCAAAGTAATTACTGGAATCAGAAGATGCGGCAAATCATATATGTTAGGATTGATTAAAGAAGAACTCCTCAAAAGAGGAGTAAAAGAACATAATATAATAATCATTAATTTCGACAGTAAAAAATACAAAAACATCAACAATAATAATGAACTGGACAAAATAGTTGAAAAATCCATTAAAAATAAAAAAGGAAAAGTATATCTATTTTTTGATGAAATCCAAAATGTAGGAAAATGGGAACGTTCAATTGCAGGATATAAAATAGATTACGACTGTGACATTTATATCACAGGTTCAAACTCCAATCTATTATCAGGGGAATTGGCAACACACCTGACCGGAAGATATTATGAAATAAAAATGTACCCCTTCTCATATCAGGAATTTCTCGACTTCCATCAGAAATCCAGCAGTTTAGACATGTTCAATGAATATCTCCAATATGGCGGAATGCCTCAGACATTCCTACTTGAAGATACACAAAAAATAAACTACCTTGATGATTTATTTAACTCAATTTTCTATAAAGACATTGTCAAAAGATACCAAATAAGAGACATTGACATCCTCGAAAGACTAACAACATTCATTTTCGACAATATTGGAAACATATTCTCCGCTTCAAGCATTGCAGAATACTACAAAGAAGAAATGAACATCAAAATCTCAAACAAAACCATAACAAACTACCTAAAATACCTGGAAAATGCCTGCTTTATAAAAAAAGTAAAAAGAGAGGATTTAGAAGGTAAAAGCATATTAAAATTCAATGAAAAATACTATGTAACCGATCATGGTTTTTGTGAAGCAAAAGCTAAAGGAAACATTGACAACATAGGAAGAGTAATGGAAAACATTGTCTATTTTGAGTTTTTAAGAAGAGGATGGAAAATAACAATCGGAAAAACAAAAAACTATGAAGTAGACTTCGTATGCAGAAAACACAAACAGACAATATACATACAAGTAAGTTACATACTTGAAAACGATGAAACAATTGAAAGAGAATTCAGACCATTTTCAAAAATCAAAGATCATTATCCGAAATACATAATAACAATGGATCAATTTGACAGGTCTCGTGATGGAGTAAAACACATTAATCTCTTAGATTTCCTAACAAATGATAAACTAATCTAACATGAAAAAATAGTTTAAAACTTTAAAATAAATAATTTTGAATCTTGTTTTAAATTTTAAAATATTCATTAATCATTTGAGAGCCTATAAACTGATATATTAATAAACCTGCCTATTAATGGAAGATAATAGTAAAAATATCTTCCAAATGGCATCATCCGATGAATTTCTTGTGAGCTATTTTTACATTGCTCTGATTTACCATGGCGTATTGCATTGTGGTGTCAATCTGCACATGCCCCAATAATCTTTGAACCTGTTCGATCGGCATTCCCTTATCTATTGCCTTGGTTGCCATTGTTCTTCTAAACTTATGAGGATGTACTTTTTTAATGTTGGAAACACGGCCAAGTTTGCGCATTCTTTTCTCAACTCCAATTATTCCAATCCTGTTATGAGGTTTTCTGAGGGATACGAAAAGAGCAGGATTATCATCATCTCTAGACTCCAAGTATTTTTGCAGGTGAATTTTCGTTTTTGCATCAAAATAAACAATACGTTCAGATTCACCTTTGCCTAATACAAGACACTCTCTTTCATTAAATGAAACATCATTGATATTCAAGTTTACAAGTTCGCCTACACGTATACCTGTTGATGCTAAAAGTTCAATGATTGCCAAGTCTCTGAGGTTATTGCAGTTATCCCTTAAGACTTCAAAATTCTCATCACTTAAGACCTCCTTAACGGCGTTTTTAGTTTTAATCCTGTGAATCCTTCTTACCGGATTTTTAACAATGTAATCCTCATCCTCAAGCCAGCTGAAAAAACTGGACAACACACGTCTTATATTATCAATTGTCGATTTGGATACATTGCTCTGATTTTTATAATCTGAGAGATATTTTCTCAAATCATCAGTGGCAATGTTTTCGATTTTCAAATTGACTTCATCCAGCATTTTCACAATCGTATTTTTATAGTAAGTGATTGTCTTTTGAGAACATCCCTCAATTTCCTTAGCTGAAAGAAAAGATACTAATAATTTCTGGTTTTCCTTTGATACATCGACTGGTAAATTCTTATCAATCTTGACAACTTCAAAATCATTCAAAATTACCCTAAGATTTCTGTTAAGTTCATATATCTGAATTTCACTTAAATGAGGTTCCATTTTAGTTTTAATTAGTCTAATTAATTCATCTTTCATGAAAATCACCATATGAAAGTATGGATTCAATAGATTTTTTACATATGGATTAATTAAATCAGATTTAAAAAAATAGAACTAATTATTATCTATTTGAAAACATTTAGAATAAAATTTATCAATATACTATTTTGATTAAATGAATTTTTCAGCTTCTTTAATAAATTCTTCTGCTTGTTTAATTCTTTTTCTAGCAATTCTTTCATCAATTTCATCGATTGCATCATAATCTGCATTTTCACGTTGTGATTGGGTAGATGCCAAAAACTTATATTTTTCATATGAAAATTCATCTTCTTTAACATAATGTGAATTAAATAAATGAATCAAACCAGCATGAGTTTTAGGGGCTTTAATTCCTTTTTTAAGAATTAGTGCCTTAGCAACTAAAAACATGGCATAATACGATAAGCTAACAGCATCTGAATAATCATCCATAGAATATGCTGTTTTTGCAAGAATTAGTTTTTTATTAGATTTATCAAAAAATGCTTCAGTTTCATCCAATTTCAACACCTTCTGAAAGAACATTACTTAAAAAAGAAAAATGTTGAGTACTGTTGAATCTTTCTTCAGACATTATATGGGCAGAAATCAATTCATTTTTATCATGCATAATCCAAGCCACTTCATCATCAATTTGATCTTCAATTTTTTCAGGAAAATTAGATACGATTAAGATATCTATATCAGATTCATGGGTATCTTCATGTCTAGCAACAGAACCAAATAAAATAATTTTAAGTATATATCCTGAATTTATTGTCTTTGCAAACTCCTGAGCAATCTCATATCTATTGTTCATAAACAATCACCAACGATTATGCCTATAATAACCTATTTCAATTTCATCAATAATAAACATTATTAAAGTGCGACTTTATGAAAAAACACAAATGTTTGAAAATAATGTGTTATCAGTTACAAATCATTATTCTTGTCCAAAGCATTATTCGTAATTCTGATTGCACCTTCACAATGAATGCGAACTACCGGATGCTCGTTATTTTCAGCAACGGACTGTAGTTTATTCAAATAGGGTTTCACATACATAGGTTTTCTTTTTCCAACTACCCTAAACATTTCAGGTGCTTCTATTCTGACTTTTTCGTTTGAATCATCAATCAAATCACAGAAAATGTCCATTTTTTCACAAAATAATTCTGGAGAATTTGTCGCTATGTTTTCACATGCCCAAACGAATGCAAGGCGAACATTCCCCATATCATCATTTCGCATATTCATCAGTTTATCAAGATAGGGAGTCACAAGATTCTTATCTGCTCTTCCAATTCTTCCCAATGCATTGATTGACCTTTCCCTTAGTTTTGGATTGTCATCATCCATATATCCTGCAATTTGATTAATATAGGGTTTGACCTGTTGAGGATATTTCAATCCCATTTCACCAAGAATCCATAATGCCTTTGCCTTAACATTGACAGAATAGTTTTCATCCAGTTTTGCTGCAACATCATCGATGTGGTTTTTCCAGTTTTCATTGCTTTTCTGAATTTGCCTTAACTCTTCAAGGAGTTCCTTTTCAGATATCATAAAAATCAGTTAATATAAAAAAAATGTGAGTAAAATTGAGGTTTAGACATCAATTTTACTGTTAATCAGTGAGTCATCACCGGCAGAAATTATCTCCCCGTCAAGAACTTCGATAACTCTGTCTGCAAGTTTGGCTACATCCATATCATGAGTTACAATTATTAGTGTTACATTCTTACTTTCATGCAAATCAATTAGTTGCTTAAGGATTTTGCTACTTGTCTTTGAATCAAGTGATCCTGTTGGTTCATCTGCCAATATTATTGATGGGTCATTTGCAAGTGCACGTGCGATTGCTACTCTCTGACGCTCCCCACCGGATAATTTTGAAGGCATGATGCCTGCCTTGTCCCTGAGGCCAACATCACCCAGAAGCTTCAATGCACGGTTTTTCATCTCTGATGATGACATTTTTTGTGTAAACATTGGAATTTCAACATTCTGCCTTACGGAAATGTTTGGAATGAGATTGTGCAGCTGGAAGATGAAACCGATCTTTTCACCTCTAAATTCATTTAACTTTTTAGATGATTTCAAATCGTCACCTGCAACATTTATGGATCCTGAATCCGGAACGTCAAGTGCTCCAAGCATGTTTAAAAGGGTTGATTTACCTGAACCTGAGGGTCCAATGATTGATACAAACTCACCTTCCTTGATTGTGAGATTTATTCCGTTCAATGCCTTGATTTTGCCGTTTTCATAGCTTTTAAATAAGTCTTTAATTTCCACAGCATTCATTTTTCCACCTCACTCATACCTCAATGCTTCTGTTGGAGGCAGTTTGACCGCCTTGATTGCAGGATACAGTCCACCAATGATTCCGACCACGATTGCTATTGAAAATGCCTGAATGAATATTTTAGGTGTGAACAACGGTTCTATTCCCATTTGAGGACCCAGTAGTGTGCAGGCTAAAAATCCTATTAATGATCCGATAATTGCTGATACGATTGTTATCACAAGTGATTCTCCGACAATCATTCCAAGAATTCTTGTATTTGACCATCCAACAGCCTTTAAAACACCGATTTCACGAGTTCTTTCAAACACTGACATGAGCATTGTGTTGATGATGCCCAATCCACCGACAATAATTGCTAGAAGTGAAATTGCCCATGTGGATGCCTGAAGCATGTTGAGCATGTCACCCATCTGCTGCATTTCCATAACAGAAGTTATTGTTGCAATATCATCACCGTATTTCTCATCGATTCTGTCTGCAACGACCTGTGGGTCTTCGCCCTTATTCACCTTAACATAGATGTTTGAAATTGAATCCTCATCATCCATAAGCTCCCCAACCTTGGATATTGATGTGAATACTCCACCTGCCATGTTCTGGTCACCGGTTTCATAAATTCCCACAACTTCAAAGTCTTCTCCATCAATTTTAATACTGTCTCTTACTTTGTAGTCATTGTCATCGGCATAGATTTCACCGAGAATGGCCTCGTTTTCACCATCTTCAAATATTCTTCCTTCTTTCATTGAAATATCTGCCAATGTGGTTCCTGCAGGATCAATTCCAATTAACGTATTCATGTAGTCATCACCGACTGATGTTAGGACAACATAAATCGGATAAGCCTCCTCAACACCTGGAACATTAGCAATTTTATCTGTCCATGATGCGTCGATTGTATTTGTTCCATATGCAGAATCCCCGGTTTCCTTTCCTGAAATTGAAAAGTCGGCACCTCCTGCATGTATCGTATCTTCAAATGTGTTGACTAAACCGTCAGTTATTCCACCAAGAGCAACTATTACAATTATTCCGATTGCAATTCCGACAATGGCAAGAATTGCACTGGTCTTTCTCCTGAATGGGTTTTTAAGAATGAATTTTAAAAATGACATAATACTAAATAGTTTTGTAATATATAAATAAGTAAGTGTAGCATCAGGTGAGATGCAAAAAACGGGTGATGAAATGCACAAAGAAGTTCTGATTGAAAACATTGACAAGATTCACACTACCGAAATGGGTGTTGGAAGAATACAGAAAAAACTTGGGGATAAGTGATGATCTGTAGGTTACTGTATTTCAAAACTTAAAAAAGAAGATTCTATTGTTGTTAAAAAGGGTAAAAACTATTATGTTGAAGTTGATGATTGCAGGATAACAATTAATTCAAGCAGTTTTACCATTATAACAGCTCATATTATACAATAATGTGAATGTTTTAGTTAATGAACATTTGTATTTAAAAATTAAAATTAAAACAAAAAATGAGTACAATCTAGAAATCTAAAATAAAAAAAAGAAGAGATTAAAAATCTCTTTAAATTTAATCATCCATATCTTCGAATCTGGATTCTAATTTTTCCATTACACCAGGAAGTGAAGTGTATTCCATTTCTTCAGCAGGTAATCTGTGAGGTTCGAATGGACCGTGTCTTCTGATGTAAGTTGCAATTTTAGCAGCTTGTTCACGGGTTGGATCGAATGCTGGGTCGTCGAATAAGTCGACTGGTCCGATTAATTCACCGTTTGCTACTTGGAATCCTAAACCGACTACTCTAGGTGGTCCGTCGAATCTGATTGGGTTTGCTTCTGCTTCGGATACTGGCATCATTGGACCGTTGTGTGATCCTCTCATCCATCCGCTTACCATGTGTGGGAATGCAAATGGATCTACACATTCACCGTTTGCAGGGAAACCAGATTGTGCTCTTACGATACATACCGGGTCGTCTTTACCAACGTATTCTCCAGCCATTAAGTTTAATCTTTCAGTACTTATTGCAGCTGCGATTTCACCGTTTTTCTTCCATACTCTTTTGATTACGTATCTTCCGGTGGAACCGATTAATGCAAGTAAGTCATACATTTCTTCAGGACAGTTGAGAATAACTTTTCTGTGTTCAATTACATCGAATACTTCAAATTTGAATCCATCATGTAATGATGGGTCGATTACAAGCCCTGCAGTGTTGAATGGGTCTGCAAACATTCTGAATACTGGTAAGTTAAATGCACCAGGTTCGGTTTTGTCACAGCAGAAGATTAAAACAGGATCAGATGGTCTTTCTTCGAATTCGATTTCTGCTACACCAGGACCCATACCTTTGATGTTTCCGGAGAATGTATCAGATAATAAGTCTTGACCTGCACCGTATAATTTCAATTCACGTGCTCTTTCAGTAGCTTTCATGAATGCATCGTATGCGGTTTTGTGCACTTCTTCGTTTTCTACCCCTTTATCGTGGGTCATGATTAAATCTATATCGTCTCCACAACGGGAGATATAGTAATCTTTTATGATACCTGCTTCTAAAGCTTCGTTTAAAACTTCATCACAAATATCCATTAATTCTGGGTGTGCGACACAGTGTCCGGACACACTTCCAATATCAGCTTTAATTACACTAACTGTAGTTTTCATTTTTTATACCTCGATTAGTAAATTAATTATTTACTAGACATATATTATTTTTAACTAGTATACTATTTAATTATTGTTATCTTGAAAGCGACAGCCATGAAGTCAACTCTTAATTTCTGTTTTTCAAACCAGCAAGTTACCTCTGAAAAATAATTATTGAAACTGCCAATTGTCATGAAAATCTTATTTATAGTTGGATGAACCTATTGTGACAATATTGTTTAATTTTACTTTTAAATCGTTTCAAAAGAAATTTAACTTTAGTGATCATTCACAAAACACTAATCTATTTAAAAATATGAGAATGCCAAAAAAACAAATAGTCCCGAGCGGAGTCGAACCGCTGTCTCCGGGTCCAGGGCCCAGAAGGATTGCCACTACCCTACGGGACTATGTAATTATTTTTATACATACCAATATATAAATTCAATGATTAAAAAAAAAGTTAATAGAAAACTTAATCAAGTTTTCTAATTTTTTGAAATGCCTTTTCGATTTCAGCATCCTGATTTATTTCCTCACATACATTTTTAACTATTTTTAAATCAGCATGTGTTTCAGGATATCTTGGAACCGCACTGCATCCGCCGTCATCGATTTCAGATATCGGAAATGTTCCAATCTCTTTTGCAATGGCAGTGATTTCCTCCTTGTCAAGCCCGATTAATGGAGACAATATAGGCATATCCACGCCGTAACGGGTAGCTAAAATATTGGACAATGTCTGTGATGCAACCTGACCAACACTGCTTCCGTCAACTATTGCATCAGCGCCTAATTTTTCTGCCAGCTTTTCGGCAATCCTGTACATTCCGGATTTACACAATACACAGGTCATTCTTTCAGGAGCTTTTGTCTTTGCAACAGTCAGGTATTCACCATAATCCATTACTCTTTTTTTGATTGGTGTTCCGTGTGCATATTCATTTAGCTTATCCACTAACCTGTTAAAGTTTTCAGTGACTTTCGGACCTGAAAACGGATCATTATTGCAGTGAAGCGCTACAACTTCGCAGCCTCTTTTCATCATAAGGTATGCTGCAACAGGAGAATCGATACCACTGGACAAGAGAACAACAACTTTTCCCTGTGTTCCTAATGGTAATCCTCCAGGACCTCTGATTTTTTCATGAAAGATATAGGTGTCATCTTGCCTTACTTCAACAAAAATTGTCAAATCAGGGTTTGTCAAATCAACAGGTGCTGAAACGACATTTCTTACAACACCACCACAATGTGCAGCAAGTTCCTGTGAAGTAAAATCGTGGTTACCTACACGACGACATTTAACTGCAAATTTGGTGTTTTCATCCAAGACCTTTTCATCAATTAACTGTTTTGTGTATTCTGTTAAAGTTTCATCAATGTCTTCATAAGTTGTTTTGGTTGAAACCGCCGGAGAGTATGATACGACTCCGAATACGTGGTTTAACTTTTCAACACCTTCACTAAAATCTTTTGGATGAACATATATTCTTCCTTGGTTTCTTTCGACTTCACATTCAAAAGTAGCTTTAATATTTTTAACTAGCTTTCTTTCAAAACGTGACCTTATTTTAGGACTTTTAATTCCTATTTCGCCATATCTTGCGATAATTAAATCATAATTCATTTAAACACTTCTTTATTTTTTAGTACACGCTGAAAAGAAAAAATAGCAATCCCTTCTATACTAGTTCTTCAAAATATAACAGCAAGTATAATTTTAAATATTAATAATTAATAAAAGTTTTGAAAAAATAGAAAAAAAGGAAAAATTATTTTCCTTTAATCAAATCAACTGCAGTTTGGATTGCTTCATCCATCTTGTCAGCATTTTTACCTGCACCTTGAGCAAGTGTTAAACGGCCTCCGCCGCCACCTCCTAAAACTCCGGCGGCTGTTTTGATAATCTCATTGATTTTTATATCCTTATCAATAGCATTCTGTGAAGCTGCTCCAACGATTTTACCATCATTGTTTCCCATGATGACAACATCTGCCTTGCCGTTGTCGGTAAAGTCAGTTGCCATTTTCTGCAGTTCCTTAAAGTCTGCTTCAATCAGTTGATGAACGACCTTGAGTCCGTTGATTTCATCATATTCGTCAGCCAATGAATTCATTTTCAAACTGGCGATATCTGATTTCAGACGGTCGATTTCGTTTTTCTGTGCTTTCCATTCGCTGAAGAATCTGTCACAGGTTTTTGGCAACTGATCGTTTTCAACCTTAAATATTGCTGAACTTTCCCTTAAAAGCTCACCGTCATGCTGCATTGAATCGATTGCCGCAAGACCTGCTGAGAAATCAATTCTTTCAACACCGTCCTGAACCCTTTCGGTTTTGTTGATTTTAATAGGTCCAACTACACCAGTTCTAAGCACATGTGTACCTGCACATGCCTGTACGTCAACTCCAGGGATTTTAACTACACGAATCATTTTTCCTGGCACAATTCCTCCCTGATATAAAACAAATCCGTATAACTCCTGTGCTTCATCACGGGTGTGGAATTGAATGTCCAAATCAATGTTGGCCATGACATATTCATTAGCCAATTTTTCAATTTCGTTCAGCTCTTCCTGTGTGATACGTTTGTAATGTGACAGGTCAATACGTGCTCTTGTCAATGCATTTTGTGAACCTGCCTGCCAGATGTGCTGTCCGAGAACTTTTCTTGCAGCTGCAATTACCAGGTGAGTACCTGTGTGGTGGCGTGCAAGAGTTATCCTTCTTTGCCAGTCAAGTTCCCCTGTGACTTTTTTGCCGACAACATCATCAGCCACATCTTCATCTACATGGTGCAGAACAACATTATCTATTTTTTCGGCATGTTTCATTTTAATGTCAGTTCCATCTACAGAAATTATACCTATGTCTGAAGGTTGACCTCCTCCTTCAGGGTAGAATACAGTTTTATCAAAGATTAAACATTTGTCCCCATCTTTTTCAATTAATCCTAAAACTTCTGCTTCAAATTCTTTTTGGTAGAAATCTTTATAGAACAATAACTCAGTTTCAGGGAAATCTACTTTGAATGTGGATTTTTTGTTACTTGTATCTTTCTCGTGAGCTCCTGCTACTTGAGTGAAGAAATTATCAGGAACATTTACAGTAAAATCATCACCTGCCATTTCAACAACAGTTTCTGGAGGAATTCCATGAGCATCATACAAATCAATCAGCATATCAAGAGGCATTTCAGACTTGCCCTCTTTTTTAAGTCTTTTAATTGATCTTTTAACTATGCTTCTTCCTTTCTTAACAGTCGCAGCATATCTTTCCTCTTCCAAAGTGATAATGTTCATGATATGTTCTTCGGAATCTCTAATTTCAGGATAGAATTTGGATAGGAAATCCAATTGTATTGCCATTACATCCGCCAAGGATTCTTTCATGTTTAATTCTTTCATGAAACGGATTGTTCTTCTTAAAACCAGTCTTGCAAGATAACCTTCTTTGACATTGGACGGAATGATACCGTCAGCAATCATGAACGCAAGACAACGGGTATGATCAGCAATAATGTAAATAGCTTCCATCGGTTCAGCAGCTTTCAAGTATTCGTCAAGTGAGAGATTTAAACTGTCTGCAACTTGTTGCCTTAATTCTTTCAAATCACCAATGTCTTCAATATCCATCATTCCGGCAATCTGAGCATTTCTTCCCTGAATATCCTCATTGATTTCAACGCCAGTCAATTCTTTTAGTTTGTCAACCACCGGTGCAAAACAAGCATCATAAGCTGTAGGAGTACCCTGAGAAATCCATGCGATACGTTCCAATCCGTAACCGGTATCAACAACCTTGATTGGAATTTCCTTTTTGGAACCGTCTTCAAGGGTTTCATATTGGATGAAAACCAATGTTGCAAGCTCGACTCCTCTGCAACATACCTCATAACAAGGTCCTTCGTTACCTCCACCACTCCACCAGGATTTGATGAAAGTAATCTCTTCGGTGTTTATTCCGATGTGTTCAAAGAACTTGTGACATAATTCGATTGTGCGGTCTTCCCAGTAAATGAAGTCATCTTCCTTGTTGATTACTGTGTGTGTTCCCATTGTAAAGCAGGTCATGTGACGGCCGGTTCTTCCAACGTTGTCAACATCGTTCAATCTTATTGAAGGCTGTGCCATTTCGATTGGATTTGCAGGTGGCTTTACAAGACCTGATGTAATCCATGGCTGGAAACAGAAGATTGAAGCCCCAACTAAAAATACGTCATCTCTCCATCTTTTAGCAAGTACAGGATATCTGTGGACATGTGTGTGCCCTTCGCTTTCTAAAAATTCTCTAAAAACTTTCTGGATTTCATATAAGTTGTATGGTTTGTCTGTTGCTGGATTTGCAATAAACTCATACTCATCACATGGAGCATCTCCACAAGTATCACGATCCACTTGTGAGTAAAACTCCTGTCCGCAAGTTTTACATGTTTGTTTTTTATAACCAAGTTCATCAAAAATTTCTACCATATGAATCAGTTTAAATAATTTATTAGTTTATAGTATATATTTCAATTAATAAATAATTAATGAAACTTTGATGAAAAAATAGTGTTTTGTAAAAATCTTATAAAAATAGTATCTAAAAATAGTCTGTGATTTAAAAAAAAGAAATAAAAAAAGAAAGGTGATAGATTTAAAAAATCTATCCGAAGAGAGCACCTAATCCAGCTGCTGCTTCTTCTTCAGAAGCTTCTTCTTCTTCCTCTTCTTCTTCAGCTGCATCAGCTGCTGCAGGTGCAGCTGCTGGTGCTGCTGCTGCCATAGCAGTAGTTTCCATAGCTTCGTCGATGTCAACATCTTCTAAAGCTGCGATTAAAGCTTTGATTCTTGCTTCATCAGCTTCAATTCCTGCTGCTTCAATAATACTTTTAACATTTTCTTCGTTAATATCTTTTTCTGCACTGTGCAAAATCATTGCCGCATATATATATTCCATGTTATCACCATTAATTTATTTCAAAGTGTTAGTTTTTTATAATAATAAAAATTTTAAATTAATTTAACCGAAGAGAGCTCCTAACCCAGCTGCTGCTTCTTCTTCACTACTTTCTTCTTCTTCCTCTTCTTCCGGTTCTTCTTCTTCAACTTCCTCTACTACTGGAGCAGCTGCTACAGTAACATTAGAAAGTTTTTCAGCTAATTCATCGTCAATAGCACCAGGTGCGTCAGCAACTTCGGATGCTAATGCTAACATTTTAGCTTGTGCTAAACCAATGATTGGTTCTGAAGTTTCAGAAGTCATTATTGCTGCTTCTACACCGACATTGATTGCTCTGGTGTAAGCAAGAGTAATGATAGTGGAAATAGTTTCGTCAGTAGGGATAGCTGCGTTTACAGATAAGTTGAATGCATTTCTGAATGCATTTTGTACGTCTGCTAATGGTTGTTCTTCATCGATTGCAAGTACGTCTGAAGTGTAAATTGCACCTTCTTCATATACTGCTTTTAAATCAATTCCTACTTCCATCGGATTGATGTCCATTCTTGATAAGGTTGCTGCAACTTGTTTGGATACTTCTTCACCAGCTGCTACTACGACAGTTTCTTTTTGTACGCAGATTTTTCCTTTATCAATTTTTGCAGGAATACCCACTTGTTGTAATTCTCCTAAAAATGGTCCTGGTTCGAATCCAGTGTCCCCTTCAGGTACAATAATATCGTCAGTTGCAATAGATCCTGGTTTTGCAGGAGCTGAGGTTTTGCTGTCTTCCAATATTTTGTATAATTTGAAAGGGTTCATTTCAGTTGCGATAAGTGCAACTTGACCATCCATATGTTCGGATAAGTCTACAACGTTGGTTTTATCAGCATTACAATCTTCGAGAGCTAAATCGATAAGGTTTTTCTTAGCCATTCTGATAACAGCTTTTCCTTTGAGAGATTTTCTCATTTCTTGGAGCTGTTTTGCAGGAATGTTCATTAAATCGACAATACCGACAACGTCGTATTGGTCAATGATACCTTTTAGCTCTTGGACTTCTTCCTTTTTCCATTCAGCAACATGAGCCATTAGATCACCCTCACTACTGGTCCCATAGTT
>NZ_JAFUHT010000093.1 GCF_017468685.1 Methanobrevibacter sp. | reverse complement strand
TTTAATTTATTGAAATCGGTTTTCTTTTTAAATTCGTTAATTATGGTGGTTATAGGAATGTTTTCAAACTCCATATTTCCGTTAATCATGATCTTTGCAGGATGAATGTCTGATATTTTGAAAATCTTTTGAACTCCATCATATTTTTTCCCATCCGGGGTTGTTATTCCGCTGTCACTTGCAAAAATTACGCATCTTGGATTTAAAATAGCACATTGTACTGTCATAATTTGCCTCTAAAATTCTTTAATACAATTATAAACATCATTATATTTATATTTTTAACGAATAAACTTCAATTTTGTAGTTATATTAAAATTTAACGAATTTAAATCAATATTTGCATGTGGATGCAAAATTACTTTAATAAAAAAAATTAGAATTTAGTTTAATGTTTACAATATCAAACGGAATCATATTAAAAGGCCAAAATTTAACTCCAGTTCGTGAAAATATCGTCGTCGATGAAGGTAGAATCATTGAAATAGGAAAAGATTCAAAAGAAGGTAAAATCATCGATGTCGATGGGGCAATAGTGTGTCCTTCATTTATCAACGGCCACATTCATATTGGAGATTCCATCATCAAGGATGAAGGCTATGGTCTCAGCTTAAGTGAAATGGTCAGGCCTCCTGATGGAGTAAAGCATGTTGCACTTGCCAACGCTTCGGATGAGGAGTTAATCAGTGCAATGAGACAATCCATGATGGAGATGATTGAATCAGGTACAACTCATTTCATCGATTACAGGGAAGGTGGAATCAAAGGAGTTAAGCTTTTAAAAAAGGCCGCTACTGGATTGCCTATCAAACCCATCATATTAGGTCGGGATGATAGTTTCTATGGTGATGATCCTGATTTGGGCAAGGTCAAAAAGGCCATTCAAAAACTCCTGAAAGTGGCGGACGGCATTGCGCCGAGCGGTTTTGGTGAAATCACCTCTGAGGTTGCTAAGCTAATCGTTGATGAATGCAATAAGAAAAACAAGATATCTTCAATCCATGTTGCTGAATCCGAATCAAACCAGATAGAATCTTTGAATAAGTCCAAATCAACTGAAATTGAAAAAGGAGTTAAGGCAGGTTTCAGCCAGCTCGTTCATCTAACAAATCCAAAGGGAATTGATTTGGATGAAGTATCCAAATCCAAACAGAATGTAGTAGTGTGTCCAAGGGCAAATGCCACTTTGAATGTGGGTGTGGCTCCGTTAAATAAGATGATTAAATTAAATATTAAGCCATTGCTTGGAAGTGATAATGTAATGCTCAACTCACCGAACATGCTGAGGGAACTTGAGTTCACATTAAAAGTGATGTCAGTTTATTATAGGCAATACATTAATCCTGCTGACCTCTTGAAAATGGCAACAACCAATATTAATTATTATGATATTAATGATATTGTTCAAAAATCTTTGATAAAAGAGGGTGATTTTGCAGAATTTATTGTTTTCAATTCTTTTTCTAAAAATCCTTACCTTAATATATGCAATAGGCTAGAAACGAAAAATATATTATATACCATTAACAAAAAATTTAACATATAATATCATGGATATAAATCTATATATTATGGGAGATGTTAATGATGTATAAGAAAATATTGGTCCCTACAGATGGGTCAGAATTTGCAAAAAAAGCTCAAAAACATGCTTTATTTTTATCTAAGGTTAGTGGAGCTGAAATAATCGCTGTGAGTGTCACAGAAAATAATTTTGTTAACGGACTTCCATTGGATGATGAAGTATACCAGTTAAATCAAATTCTAAAAGAAAGATCTGAAGAAAATCTTAAGGAATTTGATGAATTAAATGAGGATAATCAAAAAATTACTCATGTGATTAGAGAAGGTTCACCAGCTAAAGTTATTTTAGAGGTAGCAAAAGAAGAAGCCGTTGACTTGATTGTAATGGGTAGTTCTGGTAAATCTGGTTTCGATAGATTTATTATGGGTAGTGTAGCAGACAAGGTTGTAAATTCAGCCAAATGTGCAGTGCTCGTAGTTCATTAATTTTACCATTTTATTATTGTATTTAATTAAGGTGTTTTTATGTTAGTTAAAAGAACAATGTCTAAAAATGTAGTAAGTGTTTCCGTTCCAGGAAACCGTGAAAAAGTTTTAGACTTAATGAGAAAAGAAAACAAAGCAGTACTTCCAGTAGTTAAAGAAGATACTGATATATTAGTAGGACTAGTAACTCGTTCTGATTTAATTAATAATCCCGATGAAGAACAAATTGCAATGCTAATGAGCAGAGACCTAATCACCGTAAAACCTGGTGATGATGTAGTGGATGCTGCTCGTGTAATGATGGAAAATAATGTTAGAAGAGTTCCTGTTGTAAACGATGACGGTGAATTAGTTGGTATTATCACATCTTTTGACTTAGTGTCTAAAGCTTTAACCAAAATTGAAGTAAATGATGCGGTTGAAAATTATATGATTACTACTGTTCCTACAACTTGGGAAAAAGCTCCATTAAATGTTGCTTTTGAAACTATGAATCAATTCGGATTAAAATCTGTTTTGGCATTGGATGATGATGCAAAATTGTCTGGAATTTTAACTGAAACCGATTTTATCTCTGAAATAGAAATCATCTCTGAAAGAAGTGAACACAGTTCAACAGTCGGCACTGAAGGTGACAAATGGTCATGGGACAGCACTTCTGTTTTATACATTGAAAAAAACAGTTTAAAATTTGCTGATAAAGTTGTTAGTGATGTTGCAGTTGGAAATGTTGAAGTAGCCAACTCTAAAACTAAAGTTTCAGATTGTGCTAAAAAAATGAAAACCTTAAACATCGAGCAAATTCCTGTAATTGGTGTTGAAGGAGATTTAGTTGGACTTGTAAGAGCAAGTGACTTAATTAAAGCTTTAGTAGAATAATTGTGATAAGATGGCTGTTAGTCCAGTGTTGGTAGTTAAAGCAGATGATAGTACGGTTCGTGTTCGTGCAAGATTGTATGATGATTTTTCTGAACATGATATTGTTCTAAATTCTGTTATTACTTACTGGTGGGCTAATAACTTACCTCCTGCTTTAAAATTTTTAGATCTTTTTGATTCTGTTATTAAAAGGACAATCAATGAGATAATGCCTCATAAAACATTAAACTTAAAGTATGATGTTAAAGCGAATGAGGTTTTAGAAAAAGCGTCAGAGCTTGAAATTAATTTAGTTTCTGTTGTAGCAGATGATGTTGGGTTTAAGATTGAAGGTAATGTAATTTCTTTAAAGGGAATTAATAAAGTTGGAAGTGATTTTGAATCTCATGAATTTTCAACTAGCTACAATCACAGTATTGAAACTCCAGAAATAGTTTTGAAAAAATATTTGGAAATGAAGGATAAATAATCCTTTCATTATTCTTATTTTATCTTTAATTTAAATCTAGTTTTAATCATTTGGAATTGGTTTAATTAATCAAATTTTGATTTAAATTGGTGTGATGATGGATTCTATAAAACTTTTTTTTACTTAATCTATTCCAATTACTTCATTTTTAATAGTTTCAAGCAATTCTTTTGCATCTTCTTTTTTAATGTCTTTGGATTCACGTATAAAGTTGATTAATTCGGTTTTTTTATCATTGTCTAATGATGATTTGGCTAAAGTGGCACCATAATTTCTTTTTGGATAAAACTCACTTTTAGCTATTTTTAGTAATTCCTCTTTTTCAGTTTCACTGATGATGTTTTTATCAACAGCATTAGTAAACACATATTTCATACTAATTAGAGGTATTGAAAGAGGTTCTAATGTTTCACTGTCAAGCATGACGGCCACATCATCATCTGATTCAATTTCTCTAGTTGCGTATTGTTTGTAGCAATATCCAATTCCTGTCATTCCTAGGCTGTCCAGTTCAGACGCTCTAAGTGCACCCATACTTGATGCGCCATATACTTTGATGCCTTCATTTATCGCTTTAAGAATTTCTTTATGCCCAACTGCAGAATTTTGATGAAATACTCCATCGATAATGCCTATGATGTCAGGATTTTCTTTTAAAGCTAAACTAAGATCTCCTCTTTGTATGGGTCTTTTATAAATGACTTCAACATCATCATTTGAATCCAGAATCTCACGTGCTTCTTCGAATGGAAGTGATAATCCAGTATAAATTATAATTTTAGTCATGTTCTCAAACTCTTAAAAATCTATAGCCTGCCCTTGAAGAGTCAATTGCATATAACTCCATTTCAGGAATGATTACTCGAACAACATTAACGTCAAGTTCAGGACGTGTCAAATCATGGTATAGGACATGTTTAATTTCATTGGAAACTAATTCCTCTTTAACGATTTTTAAATCCTCATTGATTGATGAGGTTGACTTGTTTTCGATATCTGAAAGATTAATCTGTTCCTCTTCCTGTTTGAAATAATACTTGTTGATTCTTTTCATGCGCTCATAACCTGCTTCACGGGCAAAATCGGCACGGACAGTATCTTCACGAGCACCATTAATTTGTGTCGCTCTGCTTTGGGCAACTTCAGTCAATGCCCTTAAAATTGCCACTTCAGGGTCAAGATGAGTGCCTATTCCCAAGGTCAACAGTCCTGCATCTTTTGTAACTGTATCATCTGCTGAAGCTGCAATGGTCGGCACTTTAATGTCTGCGGTTAAATCCATTAATTTAATGTTGATGCCCTTTGAAGTAAATTTATCAATAATTTCATTAATTGTATCGCTTTTGATGGAATCAAGGTTAATCTGTGAATAGTTCTTGTGGGTCAGCTCAAAAATGCTCCATGCATCCCTTTCAATAACCTCAAAAATACCGTGCAATATCGCTTCATCTAAAACATTTCCAGAGGCAAGTCCATTGGTATTTGACTTAAATAAACTTTCAACATTGTTTTCATGAGTATATGGATGATAAATCGCATTGGTTGGAATCAAATAATTCTCTTCAGTGATTAAATCATGAACTTGACTCCACTCTAGATTCATCTCACCAATGTCTTTTTTCTCAAATTCCTTTGGAAGGTTCAATGATTTCGGATCAATGCAATTGCCGTCAATATCATTGACAGTACTGATGATTGTTTTATCATTGTCTTGTCTTTCAGCAGAATATCTCTCAAAGCCTTCCATCATGGCAGATGCCTTTGCATGGTCCTTGGATATTCCCTTTCCTCCATAAACGCTAACTCCACCATATTCAGCAGTAGGTCGGATTGCAGTATAAACAGGTAAACCAATCCTATCCAAATCGGTAATGTCTGCAATACGGGTTATTCCTGCAGTCTTCAATTTATCTTCATTATTTTCAATTGTCTTTTTAGGGGCGATTACCCTATGTGTTCCCTTAAAATATGTGAGTTCGTTTGTCATTTTACATTCCTAAAATCATTCTAACAATATTTTCAACGCCAATGGTCATGGAAGCCAATGTCAATACTCCTGCTATTGCAATTGTAACAATCCATATTCCAATGTTCCATGTCAATACCTTGGATCCATCCAAGTTTCCAATAGGCAACAGGTTAAACACTGCCAGGAAACTGTTGACTGAATAGCCGACAGAACAGATGAGGAATGCGAGTAGGGCATTTTCTGATGTGAATACGGATGGATAAACTGCAGTTGCAATGCCTAAAAAGATTAGTGCAAGAACAATATTGACAATAGGTCCTGCAATGGATATCTTACCATTGATTTCATCGGTCATGTAATTGGCATAAGTGTAAACTGCACC
>NZ_JAFUHT010000092.1 GCF_017468685.1 Methanobrevibacter sp. | reverse complement strand
ATCTTTAACTTTTCCTGCAATATCTGCGAGGGTTCCTCTAATTATTTGTTGGTCTGGCCAAGTTGCCTTTTTGACAACTGCAACTGGAGTGGTTTTTTCATAACCTACAAGCAGTTCATCAACTACCTTGTCAATCATACCAATTCCCAAAAAGATGCACATGGTTGCATGATGCTTTGAAAAGCTTGCAAGGCTTTCTCCTTCAGGTTTTGGGGTTCTGCCTTCAGGACGGGTGATGATGACACTTTGAGATATCTCAGGCAATGTCAATTCCGCTTCAAGCACACTTGCAGTACCGAACAGTGAACTTACACCAGGAATAATTTCATATTCGATGTCATGTTTTTTAAGCTCACGAATCTGCTCTGCAATAGCACCGTAAATTGAAGGATCACCTGTGTGAACACGAGCTACCAACTTGCCTTCGTTTACTGCTTGTGTGATTATTCCGTCGGTTTCATCCAAATTCAAATAAGCACTATTGTGGATTTCACAATCACTTTTTGCAGGGGCTAAAACATCCTTGTTTACAAGAGAGCCTGCATAAATAATGACGTCAGCTTTTTCAATTACTCTTCTTCCTTTAACAGTGATCAAATCAGGATCGCCTGGTCCTGCACCTATAAATATGACTTTTCCTTTCATATTTTTCTTTTTGTTTCAAGTATTATTTAATGATTTTGTATCAAAATTGACCTTAGTTTAGAGTAAACTTTATTAATTTCTAAAATAATTAAAAAATATGGACAATAAAGGTTTTATTTCAATAGAATATCTATTTTCATTATTTATTATTATAATTATTGCTTTAGGAGTATTATTTTATGCATCTGCATCAATATCATCAAGTTTAAATATTGAAGATAGTGTCACACACAGACTAATTCTGGATGATGTGGCAAACGTAATCAGTCAGGTAAACTCGAATGGGGTGGGTTATTCAAAATACCTTAAGTTGCCGTCAGATAAGGGATATTTTGAAGTCACAGTTGAAAATAATAAGCTGACTATGGAATATGATGACAAGAAGGGTGAAACTGCATTAATGTTTGCTAATCTGGACTCAAAATACAGGCTGGTAAGTGGAAGAAGCTATGTAATAACAAAAACTGATGAGGGAGTTGTGATAACATGATGGATAATTCAGGTCAGATTTCAGCAGAATTTCTGTTTTTGTTTGGAGTTTTGATATTGATTGTCATGCTGGCAATTGTATTTATCTCTGGTGAAAATGAACTGAACACTGCAATGGCTGCAGCCAGAAGCGGAGTAATGGAAGGAATTGGCACTTCATCAAGCGGAATTTATCCGGAAGATACATTCAGGGATTATTCTAAATCCAAAGAAAGTCTGTTAACTCCATATTCTGTTGAAATCATAAATATTTCATACAATGACCTAGGATATGATGTAAATTATGATAAAAATTGGATACAGTTTAATGTGTATGCTAAAACCGATGAAAGATTTGATTCACAAGAGCTGGTATCGATTGGAGACCGGATAAACTATAACTTAAGAAAATCCCTTGCCCTGAGTTTTAACTCCACCCAATCAACAAACAAACTGTACAATCCGGTTTTCTCACCTCATTATGTCTACACGACCGCTAATGTTAAATGGATTTAAATCCATACTATAATCATGTCACGATATGAGAAAGGTAAAAAGTGTATTGAAAGCATTCAGGAAAAGTCAGTTGAAGAAATATTCAAGGATCTGGAGGATATTGCTCCGGATTTATCAAGATTTGTCATTGAATATCCATATGCTGAAATATATACCCGAGAGGAAGTGGATTTGAAAACACGTGAAATCTGTACTGTTGCAGCACTGACAGTTCTTGGAACAATCCCTCAATTGAAAGAGCACATCAACGCAGCATTGAACGTTGGAAATACTCCAACAGAAATTGTGGAAATAATGATGCAGATGAGCGCATACTGTGGTTTTCCAAAAGCCATCAATGCTCTAATGGCTGCAAAAGAAGTATTTACAGATAGAGATTTATTATGAATTTTCCGGAAATTGCATCCAAATTGCAGGATGAACTGATAGATATAATTGAATCGGGAAAGGAAGTTAATGAATATGAATTAATTGTTTTTAAGTATCTGTTCATTTCAGAGTTGAAAATTCCGGTTCATGAGGAATTGGGAGTTGAGATAACTGAAGATTCATTTATACTCTATGTCATTCCTGATGATTTGAAATTAAGTCGTTTAAGCAGACTTGATGATGCTTTTGACAGATTTACGGTAACATTTTTGCCCAATGCATATAATATTTTAAAATTGAATTTCAAACTTGGTGATTAAATGTATAATGAAGAGGAAAAACAGCAACTGATGGATGATTTGGTTGAAATGGAAACATTTCAGGCTGATGTCGGAGATGAAGGAAAAATCCTGCAGGAAGACCTGAAGGAATATTTCATCAATGGAAATGGTGACAAGCAGGATTTGATTTTCAGAATCGAACTTTATTTCTACGCATTTAAGCTGTTCTGCAGAAAACAGGCCAAAATCGATAGGAACCAGTTCACAATATACTTGAACGATTCACTTTTGGATTATCATCTGATTAATTTGGTAAAAAAAGATTTGACTGATTTTCAATTGGAAATTGAAGCTGTCAAAGAGAATAATGATGTGCTGATAAATTTGAACTTTATTCTGCATTTTTAGATTCAAATAGTTAGTTATTAGTGTGATACTATGAAAGATATTTTCGATGAATGTCAATTTGGAGACTTGAAACTCAAAAGCCGCATTGTAAGGACAGGTTTGTGGGAATCACAGATAAGACAACACGGCTATCTGAAACCTGAAGTGTTTTTAAGATATGAAAGACTTGCAAAAAATCATGCTGGATTAATAATAACTGAACTGATTTCTCTTTATCCTCATGACAAGTTCAGTGATTATTCACACAGTCCGAACTATCCTCTTTTCATGAAGGATTTCAAAACACTGACTGATATTGTACACGAGTATGAGGTTCCTATTTTTGCCCAGATTGCCTTTGCAAACTGCAATGTTAACGGCAAACAGATGATTGGCGTTAATGATTTGACCATTGAAGATATAAGGCAAATTCAGTCCGATTATATTATTGCTGCCCGTAAAATTCATTTCTCAGGTTTTGACGGCATTCAGTTGAACATTGGAAATAATTATTTCCTGTCTAAGGTAATTGATGCCAGTGAAAACAAAAGGGATGACAATTATGGAGGATCTGTTTTCAACCGATTGAGAATGATTATAGAATTGATTCAGGCAATCAAAAAAACAACTTCACTTCATGTTAACTGCCGATTCAATATCAATCCTCAAAATCCACAGGAGTCATTGGAGATTGCTCAAACACTTGAAAAATATGGTGCCGATAGTCTTCAGGTTACAAAACCTTCCTCTCCACAATTTTTCACAAAAGAAAATTCAGATAAGGAAGCATTATTTGAATTGACTGACAAGATATCTTGTGAAGTAGATATTCCAGTTATTTTAGGTGGCGGATTGTCTGATATGGCAGGCATCAATGAATTGATTAACAAAACAGATATTGAATATGTTTCAATGCACAGGCCTTTTGTATTTAATCCGACATTTTTAACACAGTGGTTTGGGGATGGTGAAGGTGAATCAGGCTGTACAAAATGCAATAACTGTTACTGGAAAAAGACAAGCACATGTCATATGACTGCAGATGATTAGATTTTAAAAATTTTTCGAGCATTGTTGGTAGTTATCTCATCAACAGTCTCAACATCCATATTTTTTATCTCAGCAATTTTTAAAACTGCATTAACAACATTAACTGGTTCGTTACGTTCCTCTTTGGTCATTGCAAGATACGGACTGTCAGTTTCGGTTAAAACATAATCAAGATTTATCTTTTCAATCAAATCCTGGTGGTGCTTTGAATAGCATAACATTGTTGAAAAGCTCATATATGAATCGTCACGATTCATTATTCTTTTTGCAGTCTTTAGGCTTCCACCATAACAGTGGAAAACAAAATAAGGTATTTCATCATATTCTTCAATGATATTTACTGCTTTTTTCTCACAATCCCTTACATGCATCACAATCGGGACTTTATATTCATTTGCAAGGTCTAAAAAGCTTCTAAAAATTTCCTGCTGTCTTTCACGCAAAGCCTTGTCAGTAACATAATAGTAATCCATTCCGACTTCACCGATTGCAACAATGTTATTGATATGCTTGCGAATATTTTCATGCGCAGTTTCAATATCCTTTTCAGTTGCATTCTGTGAGCTTACGGGATGAAAACCAAAAGTAGGATAAATGAAACCTTCATAATCTTTAGAAAGCTTTAAAACATCCATGTTACTGTCGTTGCTGTATCCTGAAACGATTACATGGTCAAGTTTGTCTTTAGCTCTTTTTATGACTTCTTCACGGTCAACGTCGAAGTCTTCAAAATCAATATGGCAATGTGTATCAATCATATTATACACCGAATCTGCGTTCCCTTTCCTGATATGACCTGATTGCCCTTATGAAATCAACTTTTCTAAGTTCCGGCCATAATGTTTCGCAGAAGTACAGTTCTGAGTATGATGATTGCCAGAGTAAAAATCCGCTTAAACGTTCCTCTCCACTGGTACGGATAATTAAATTAGGGTCATCAAGTCCTCCGGTGTAGAGGTTTTTGCTTACAAGGTCTTCATCAACATCATCTATGGTGATTTCACCGGCCTGTACCTGTTCTATAATCTTTTTAAAAGAATCTATGATTTCCAAACGTCCATCATATCCAATAGCTATGTTAAATAATCTTTTATTAAAATGAGCTGTTGCATCTTCAGCTTCTTTAATTGCTTCACGAACATTTTCAGGCAACAGTTCGGTTTTTCCGACAACTTTTACTTTAACTTCATTTTTAAGTATCTTTTCATGGTTAACAAGTCTTTTGAAGTTTTTAACAAACAGGTTCATCAGTCCTTCCACTTCATGCTGAGGTCTGTTAAAGTTTTCGGTTGAAAAAGCGTAAACTGTTATTATCTCAATGCCAAGCTCAATACTCCAGTCCAAAACATTTTCTAATGTGTCCACTCCAATTTCATGTCCTTTAACAACGTCAATGTTTCCTTGCAGTTTAGAATATCTTCTGTTACCGTCCATAATGATGGCAACGTGTTTGGGCATCTTTTCCGGTTTTAAGTCACGAGTAATGTACCATTCATATAATCGATAAAGTATGTTCTCTGCCATTTTTATCCCTTATTTTGACAAATCATTAGCTAATATTAAACTGCGGACATATCCATCTATACTTTGGTCTCGACTTGTATCAATGTAAACTCTGTCTATTCCGAATGTTACTGCACCATAACTTGGCCATGAGTTAAGTAAAACGAGTGCTCTAAAGATTATGTTTCCCACTCTACCATTAGGTGCAATGATTATGTTTGATTTGCTGTTTATTGCTTTTTCGATTAGTATGTAGTAATTTTGTACTTCTTCGGAGGTGTTTTCTTTGATGAGTTGTGTTAATTTTTCACTTTCCTCAATTGAATTGGAAACTTCTTTCCCTCTTCCGAAGTCGTCTTTTCTTCCTTCTGCTAGTATTGCAATTTTAGGTTCTTTTCCGACTTTTTTTAGAAAGTCTATGCAATTTAATGTAATCTCATATCTTTCTTCAACATTCATCCCTTCGTCAATGCCGACAGGTGACAATAGAAATTCATATTCGTCCCCATTGACATAGGTGGCTCTTGACAGATTAGGGTAATGCTGTTTGAGTTCCTGCATAATATTGGATGCTGGAAGTGATCCACGTACAACCGCATCAATATTTTTATCTAAAACTGATTTTACTAAGTCTTCATCACTATATATTAGTTTTATGTCCGTTTTTGGGTGCTTTTCTTTGAAAATATGACAAGCTTGAATTATATTTTCATTTTCACCAACACCAATAGCTATTGTTTTCATTAATTTAATTATTTGTCATTAACTATAAATTAAAGTTTTCTAATTATTTTGAAATAATTAAAATTTTTAAATCATTAAGTGTAATATATTAACAAGTTGTGGGGATTTTTATGATTAACATTAGGGATTTATCAAAGTATAGTCAGGACGATGCAGAAAAAATAGATTTGATTGAAGAAGTTCTGGATAATTATCCGCTTGAAATTCGTAGTTTTATGGAGGATATTCAATTTGATGCATTAAAATTGGAAATCGATGCGGATATTTGTGAGGACTCTTCAGGTGAATTGCCATATACTAAATACTGTCCGAAATGTGGTGAAAAATATCCTGAAGAAGATAATATATGCTTTGACTGTCTCCTTCATCTTAAAAAAATCTCAGATAAAATCGATGTAGGAGAAATAAAAACTGATTATCACTTTGTGTTTAAGGGTGACAATTCCTATGATGATTTAAAGGAGTTATTGTCTGCGGATAATCTTTTGAAAATTAAAGATTTTGACCTGACATATGATGACTATCTGAAAATCCTCAAAAACATTAAGTTTCAGGCATTAAAAAACTTTGACGATTTAGTTAAACAAAATAAGCTGGACTTTGATTCAATGAATATTCTTGATAAGATAATTCTGTTTTCAAAGTCATTTGTAGAGGTTAACTATAAGTCATATGGTGCGGAATTGGGATATTTTGAAGAAGGAATAATTTATATTGATGACAGGCAAACCAAATCCCTTCAGATAACAACATTAATACATGAACTGTCCCATTTTATTATCAAGGAAATTCTGATTCATATTTTGTGCAGGATACTTAATGCAACAAAAAACAGTGTCGTTGTTGATTTGGTTGGTTTTATATTGTCATATTCACATTTCACACAGCTTATTGATGAATATTGCGCTCACAACGTTGAAGGAAGGTTTACAATGTTCGGGTTCCAGGATTATTCCTCATATATTCAAATTGAGCGTAGTCTCAATGGTGAAATGTCAGAAGATGAAATTGAAATTACAAAGTCAATTGGAAATACCTTTGCCATTTCAATCAAAGATATTCTGGAGGCTCTGATTGACAAGCAATTGCGTGAAGACATTAAAGAGCAATTTCTGAAAGATGTCCTGGACCGTCCGAATTATATGGCTTTAGAAATGGAAAACTGTCAATTATTAAATGAAGAAGGTTTTTTAAAGGCAGTCTGGTTGATTTTAAATGATGGCTGTGCAATGGCTTCAGCCAAATTAGAATAATTTATTAATGATTAAAACATATCTATATCCAACAATCGCCATTTTTGATAGCTTTCAAGCTAAATTATGCATGACCAATGCAATTTTTCACTTTTCAATCAAAAATGTTTCGATTGATTAGCAATCTAGGTGAAATAATGACCCGAAAATGGATAGAATCATTATTGGATGATATGGTTGAAAGTCAATGGATGAGAGACATTATCAAACAGGAACATGAACGCTTTTCAAAATTTGTGCAGACAATGCAGTCCAAATCAATTGAAGATTTGGAGCCGATAAATCAGTTTTCAGATAAGGAACTGAGTGATAGGGACATTCTTGATGAGGATTTCAAATCACAGGTTGAAAACTTCTCCAAAAGCGATTATCAAAAACATCTGATTTCAAAGGCTGTGGAAAATATCCGTGAAGATTTTGATGTGGATGATGAATATCTTTTGGGACTGATTATTGACCATCTCGAAGAGGAGGATGACTTTCTTGACATGGTTGTAAAAGAGGCCATTGCCGAGGAGGATTATTTCCAGAATTACATTGAAAGGAGAATTTCCCAAAATAAGTATCCTGAATATTGTGAGGATGATTTTTACATGGTTGAATATCCTGCATTAAATGAGGAATTTGACGATTTGGAAGATACAGACTATATGAATCAGGGAATTTTTCAAGAGCCTTTCAGATACTGTTATTACGAGCGCAATTTTTTTGATGAAGATTTGCTTGACTATTCGGATGATTTTGACAAATCAGATGAGTTCATAGATATTGGAAGTGAACCTGATGACATCACAATCGAAGAGCCTGAAGAAGAGAATTTGGTTAATCTGATTGAAGAAAAACTGTTTGAGGAAAAATATTTGGATCGGATTTTTGTTGAAATAATTAAAAAAGAGGATTATCTTGATGAGATCATTGCCGAAAAACTGGCAAAAGATGAAAAGCTAAACTCATCTATAGATGAATTATATTAAATATTTTAACAACAAAGTATGTATATGAACGTTGAAGAAAGAATTTTACAACTTAATTTTGAACACACTGGAGAAAATATTGAAATTAACGACTTGCTTTTGACAATCGTAACCAAATTCCAATTGTTTGAGCCATGCAATTACCTCTCAGAAGATGATGAATGGGTGAATGTGGCAATAATATCTCTTGAAAACAATGATATGGCTCAGGCATTATCAATCCGTAAAAGCGAAATAACAACATTCGGAATTTTCAACCGTGAAGAGGTTGAACTTAACCTTGCACCTCAAAAGGGATCAGAGGATTTGTACCAATGAAAGAAATATTTCTTGATGAGGATTTTGACATTGATGAAACTACATCAAAAATCAATAATGTAATGTCTAAATGGTCCATCAGGCTTTTGGACATCAACGGTCCAAACTGGGTTGTGTATAACCATGACATGGAAGTGAAGTACCTGTTCCAGTTTCAGGTTGATTTTCAGGATATTGAAGTTCGCATAAAATTAGAAGACCTGAAGCTTAATGTGATTCATCATATAGAAAGTTTAAGGGATGAGACAACCTACAGGGATAATCTGACAAATCCGGTGTTTATAAAATGAACTACCTTGACTTTGTGGAAGTCGAGGATTCTTACTTCACGGGCTAGTACTCTCAAATGAGAGTAGAATTACCGTGCTATCTCCCCTGTCCCAGAGGTTCATTGTTTCATCGATTAGGTCGATTAATCCTTGTTTAAGAATGTTTTTACCTGCATTGAGGTCTCTGTCATGTACGGTATGGCATTGTGGGCATTTCCATTCTGTTTCATCTTGTTGTAGGTCTTTGTAGTAGTATCCGCAGTTGCTGCAGTTTTTGCTTGATGGGTACCATCTGTTGATTTGTCTTATTGTTTTTCCGTATATTTCGGCTTTGTATTTGAGCATTTCAACAAATTTTCCCCATACGATTCTTTGTAATTTTTGACTATTATGGGGGTTTTGAAACATTCCTTTTATGTCTAAGTCTTCGAGTATGATTATGTCGTATTTTTTAACGATTTGTGTTGTTATTTTGTGGTAGTAGTCATTGATTTTGTTCTTTTTTTGGTCTACCCATTTCCAGTAGGTTTTTAATGTTTTTTTATAGCGGTTGCTTTGGTATTTTTTTCGTGATAATCTTTTTTGGTATTTTTTGATCATGCTTTCCTCGTATATTACGTCTAAATTGGCTATTTTTAGTCCGTTGTCGAGTGTTGCTAGTGTTCTCATACCTAAATCGATTCCCACGAATTTATATGTTTTAGGAAATTCGGATATTTCGGTTTCAATGTTAAATACGGCGTAATATTTTCCATTTTCTAATTTGATTGTTACACTATTGATTTTAACGTTTTTTAATTTTTCATGATATTTTTTACTTGTCCTGTAATGTGTCTCTCCTAATTTTGGTAAAATAATTGTATTATCCTTGATTTTTATATTATGGTTGTTTTGTATTCTGAATGACTTTTTATCACGTTTTTTAGATTTAAATCTCGGATAACTACATTCGCCATTGAAAAACTTTTTATAGGCATTGATTAAATCCCTGTAAACCTGTTGTAGGCTTGATGATTCGCTTAAGTATAGAAAATCATGTTCTTTTTTGAGCATACCTAGCATGGCATTAAAAGTGGTCATATTGGATTTAAGCTTAGTGTAACCATGGGATTTAAATAGTTTATATGTGTTCTGATAGTTTTCTAAGAGTTTATTCCATGTAAATCTGGAATTGCCTATATTCTGATTAAATTTAATCTTCATATCCTCATCAGGATACAACCTAACCATCAAACCATAATTAATATTCATAAAAAAACACCTAACTCTAATCAAGGACAATTTTATATAAAACTAATTTTATAATTTATCCATATATATGGAAATAGAGAGAGCATTTGAAAAGTAATTTTCTTTTTAATATTTTTTGTGAAATTCATCCTTAATCTTTAAGAGATTAGGGTATTCGTTTACTATTAAAATAAAAAAAGAAGAATTAAGATTACTTAATTCTTGTGTTGTAATATCTGACACCGTCGGTGTCATAGGTATACCATCTGTCAACTTCAGCATCATAACCTTCACCAATTACAGTTACATATGAATCGGATTGAGGGTTATAGACTCTGTAAGTTTCATTTGAGGTATTTGTATCATTTCTTGGTGAGTCATCGCCAACAACAGTACCATTAGTTTGTTTGCCGTCCTTATCAATCATGATAACGTCTGTTGTGTTATCTGTATTGTTTTCGGAAGTCACATTTAATTCAACCAGGCGGTTACTGTCTGTGGTGATGATGTATGCACCAAGCACAATAAGTGCAATGACTAAAATTGCAATTACTGCCAAAAGTATTTTATTTTTATCCATCATATCACCTATAAATTATATATTGTTTTTTCTACTATTAATCGCTTATGTCGTAATCATCAATCATCTGATAGTCAAATTGAGGATGTCTTGATTTTATTTCATCCATAATTTCATTTTTGATTCTGTTTCTGTCAGCATCAAAATCAACAATGATGTCAAACATCACAGTATTTTGCTCTTCTAAAACGATAAATCCATGAATTTCAAGCACTTCTTCATATTTTGAGGCAATATCATACAGGTCATTTCGAACCTCTTTGAATTTATCGTTCCTTGCATAAATTCCAACTGTAAGGGCAATTGAGAATTCCTGAAATATTTTAGTCTGAATTTCCCGTGTCAGCTTATGAATTTCAAGAGCAGTTAGAGTGTCATCAATTTCAACATGCACTGACCCCTGCATGTCCTCAGGCCCATAGTTGTGAAGGCTCAAATCATACGCTCCGTAGATTCCCGGAATTTCACGGATTGAATCCTTTATCTTTTTTGATAATTCTGAATCAACTCTGGCACCAATCATGCTGTCAAGAGTTTCCTTTAACATATCAATACTTGCCTTGATAATTACAAAGGATATGATAACTCCCAATATTCCTTCAAGAGAAATATTGAAAAATATTGATATTATCGCAGCTATTAAAGTGGAAAGTGAAAGAATTGCATCGAAAAATGCATCACTTCCTGATGCAACCAATGCCTGTGAGTTGATGTCTTCACCCACTTTTTTTACGTATTGGCCTAAAACAAACTTGACGACTACCGCAACTGCGATTATGATGAGTGAAACGGTGGTATAGTTTGTAACATCAGGTGTGAATATCTTAGGCCATGATTCCATAAGTGCAGTAATACCTGCCCATAAGACAATGGCTGCGATGATAACTGATGAAAAATACTCAATACGTCCGTAACCGTAAGGGTGATTTTTATCAGGAGCCCTGCCTGCAAGCTTTGCACCTATGATTGTAATAATGGATGACAATGCATCAGTCAGGTTATTGACCGCATCCAAAGTAATAGCAATGGAATTTGTTAAAACTCCAATGACAGCTTTAAAAGCGACCAGAATAAGATTGACTACAATTCCGATTATACTAGTTTTAACAATCTTTGCTTGTCTTGTCATAATGTAATATATATTTTTAATAAATATAAACTTTGTATAAAAAATTTTAAATATGTTAAAAATAAATTAAGTTCAAAGGAGGCATAGGCTTATGTCAGTATATGATTTTGAAGTAAAAGACGGTGAAGGAAACGATGTTTCACTTTCCCAATACGATGGAAAAGTACTTTTAATTGTAAACTCAGCAACAAAATGCGGATTCACACCGCAATACACAGAATTAAACGAAATCTATAGTGAATTCAACGAAAAAGGTTTTGAAATCCTTGATTTTCCATGCAACCAGTTTGGAAAACAGGCACCAGGATCAACTGAAGAAATCACAGAAGTCTGCCGTTCAAAATGGCTGGTGCCATACACAATCTTTGATAAGATAGATGTAAACGGTGAAAATGCTTCTCCATTATTTGAATATCTTAAAAATGAACAGGGATTTACAGGTTTTACCGGCAGAGGTGCCGGAAAGCTCAAGCTTGTTGTAAAGATGATGGACAGACATTACAAAGACAACAATGATATCAAATGGAACTTTACCAAATTTTTAGTTGACCGTCAAGGCAATGTTGTGCGCAGATTCGAGCCGACAGAAGATTTGGGTGATGTAAAAGAAGCTATTAAAGCTCTTTTATAATTTATTTTTTTTAATCTTCATCTTTTAATATTTTAATAATTTCATTTTTGATTTTACAGTCTTCAGCTGCTGTATGATTTACTAAAAAATTAATTTTGCGTAGAATTAGTTTTAATGCGCCGATTTCAACATCTTTTTCTCGAATAACAAAACCTAATTCTGTTATTTCTTCTTCTAATTTTTCCATGGGTGTTAGTTCATACATATTCATTCCTCATATTTTGGGTTTGTAATGCTAATTAATGTTTCTTTTGGCATTATTTTTGATTTTAATAGTTTATTTGATAATTTTTTAATTATATCCTCTTGTTCTTTAAGTTTAGTTTCATTTTCTTTTAGTTTAGTTTCATTTTCTTTTATTTTTTCATTTTGCTCTTTAAGTTTATTTTTCTGTTCTTTGTTTTCTATTTCATAATTCCTAATTTGAGTATTAGCTATTCTAAGTTCTTTTTCTTTTTTTGCTTTTTCTTCATTAATCAATTCTTGCAGTGAGTCTATTTGTTTTTCCATATCAATCACATCAATTAGTTCTTCTTTTTTTGTTTGATTTTTGATATTTCTCTCAATCATAATCCATAATACAAATGAAATTTTCAATGATAATATAGGATCCATAATGTTACAATATTTGCTAAATAAATTGCACAATTTTGCAGTATTTTCCTCTATTTCATGTTTTGGCAAAAATATGGCTATGATCATAAATTCTAGTTCTTCTCTGGAGTCAAGTATCAAATTATTTAATACTTTGTTTTCTATATTATTAAACATTTCCATTACATCTTCCGGTGAAATGTATATGTATATTGGTTCAAGTATTAGACTATTTGTTAATTTAATACTTTTTTCACAATATTTGGGGTCGACTGAGGTCAGTATAATGGAATCTGCTAATTGTTGATCATCATTTCTTAGAATATCTATAACATATTCAGCGATTTTTTCTAATTTGTCCATGCCTACGGGATAATTTTGGAGTTCTACACTGTTGGTAACCTGTCCGGAACGCAGATAACTTATATCTTTTCGAAGATTTTCTCCAAATAAAGTAATTACCTCGCTATCTTTCAATCCAAGATATTTGCCTTCAAGATTGAAATAGTTATGAATTACTTCGCCTAATGTTTTGTATGCAAATTTGATTGAGATGTCTCGATGATTAACAATTTTAGATTTAATGGTTTTATATTGTTTTTAATTATATTCAGAGCTTTTTAAAATGAAATAACTGCAATTTTACATGATTTTATCAATATTTACATTATTGTGTATGTGATGTAGAAAACTATAAAGAATATTGTTAAATCTAAATTTAGTTTAAGATTCTCAATTTTTTTTATTTTTAATGTTTGATTAGTTTATTTAGGATAGATTATTAAAATTAAATGATTTAATTGATAAAAAAAGGTTTATAATTTCTTAAAGATTTTTGTAAGAAAATGTATGATTTCAAAAAATTTTTTCTTAAACTTAAATTACTATCACTAAAAGCATATTAACTATTAAATACATACATAATATTACTTATTTAAAGGTGCAAATAAATGTATAAAAAAATATTATTACCTACAGATGGTTCAACCTATGCAGATCAAGAAGTTGAAAGAGTGGAAAAACTAATTGCTGAAGATGGTGAAATAATTATTTTGTCTGTTGCTGGTAGATTAACATCAAGTGCATTCCAATCAAGAAGAAAAGTTAAAAAAGTCAACGAAAAGCTAAAAAAAGATGCACAAAGATATGTAAACCAAATGGCTGAAAAATTTGATGACAGTTTAAATGTTACTAAAATGGTTTTAACCGGTTTTCCAGCTGAAACAATCAAGGAAGTTACAGAAAAAGAGGGTGTTGATTTGATTGTAATTTCAGCGTCAGGAAAAAGCGGACTTCACAGATTTGTCATCGGAAGCGTTGCTGAAAAAGTACTTAAAGACAGTGAAATTGATGTGTTATTAGTCCATAATGATTAGTGGTTTTATGAAAGCAAAAAATATCGTAATTATTGTTGTAATACTATTAATTATTGCCATTGGAGCATTTTTATTCGTCCAGGCAAATTCCCATAATACTCAGGTGGATGTTATCAGCAATTCCACTTTAAAAAATGGGGATTCCGTTCAGATAGTCCTAAAAGATGAATACAGAAATGTCTATCCTAATGAAAATGTCCATATTAAGATTTTAGGTGATGACGGATGGGGTAATAATTATGATGTGGTAACCGATAATGAAGGTGAAGCTGCTGTGGTTTTATCAACATTTGAAAACGGAAACTATACCATTCACACCAATTATAATGGAACATTATTTAACAAAGAATATCATGGTGTAGATGCATTAGTAATCGATGATGGATATTAAATCCATATTTTTTTTATTTTTTTATATTATTATCTGGTTTATTTTCTTGTGATAAAAATGTCATTGATTCAAAAATTTCGAAACATTAGGGAGTGTAGGGATAATTCAGAAATTTATGATGTTTATTATAAGGAAAATCTGGATGATAAACTAATATATTTTGAATCAAGAAACGGTTTGGATTTTGCGGGCAATATATTTCGCATAATCAAAGAGCTGTCAAACGGAAACTATGGTGATTTTAAAATTAATGTTTTTGCTTTAAATGATGTTTCCTCAAAAATCAGACAGTTTCAGAAAAATTATAACTTAAAGATTGACAAGATCATTTCCAATGAAAAAGAGGCTTCCAAGATTCTTGAAAAAGCCAAATATATTTTCACCGATTCCGGAATAAGGCCCAAATACATTAAAAAGGATGGTCAAATTTTTGTTAACACATGGCACGGAACTCCATTGAAATTGATGGGAAAGGATAATCCCGGCGAGATTACCTCAATCGGACATATTCAGCATTCTCTGCTTTCAGCAGATTATCTGATTTATCCCAATGATTATATGATGGAAAAGATGATGAAATCATATATGATTGACAGGATTTATCCTGGAGAGGTTTTACTTGAAGGTTATCCAAGAAACAGTACCTTTTTTGTACAATCTTTGCTAAAGGACAAATTTAATTTGACTGATACTGAGATTTTTGTATATATGCCCACTTTCAGAGGGGATGTGAATGATAAGAAGGATGCTGATCAAAAAAATGATATTGAAGGGTTTTTGTCTAAAATTGATTTAAATTTGAAGGATAATCAGTTGCTTTTTGTTAAATTGCATCCATACAATGAATCTCAGATTGATTTTACTAATTATGATAAAATTAAACAATTTCCAGTTGGTTTTGAGACTTATGATGTAATAAATATGGCTGATTGTTTAATTACAGATTATTCAAGTGTATTTTTTGATTTTGCAAATACTTTAAGAAAAATCATAATTTTCAACTATGATGAGGAAGATTATTTAAAAGACAGAGGTCTTTATTTCCCACTTTCGGATTTGCCTTATCCTAAGGTTTCAGACATTGATGAATTAATTTCAGAGCTGAATCTGGATAAGAATTATGATGATTCACAGTTTGTTGAGGAGTATTGCAGATATGACAATCCCGATGCTGCAAAAAGGATTTGCGAGCATATCTTTAAGAATAATGATTCATGCATTACAAAAGATAATTTCAATGAGGCCAATAACATTTTAGTTTATGCAGGCTCACTTACAGACGACAGGATTGATGAGGTTGCAAAATTACTCAAACCCGACTATAACTATTATATAACCTTCAAACAATGGGATGAATACATTTTAAAAAATCATGAGCATATTCTTGAAAAGATTCCGGGCAATGTTTATTTTTTACCTTTCAGGTCTAATCTGACTTTAACAGTAAATGAAAAAAGAGACTACAATAAGTATTTCAAGTCAGATGATGGTGAATTTCCGCAGTCTTTGCATAACCTATATGCACGAACATTTGATAAGCAATTTAAAAACCTAAATTTCAAGGCAATTGTCAATCTTGACATGAAAGGATATGACGAGTCATTTATTTTCACACATTCAGATGTGAAAACCATTCTCATATGTGATGGTATACAGAGTATAAATAATAAGTCAAAAGACACTTTAAAAAGATTTGACAGGATTTTTGTTCCAGACAATGAGTTAAAATCATTGCTGAGCGAACATATTGATGATAATAAGATTAATCTAATTAATGAATGGGATGATATATTATGAGACAGGTTGGTATTATTGGAGCAGGGAGTTTAGGAACTGCCCTGGCTCAGACAATAGCTCAAAATGTTGATAAGGTCATTTTACAGTTAAGAAAAGAAAATTTAAAAGATTCTATAAATAATTCGAATATTAACAGCGAATATTATCCGAATGTTAAGTTGGCGGACAATATTGTTGCAACAACTGAATTCGGTGATTTGAAAGATTGTGAAGTAATATTTCTATCAATTCCTTCATCAGCTTTCAGACAAACTCTTGAAAACTTAAAAGAGGTAATTTCCAGCGATGTCATTCTGGTTACAACTGCAAAAGGTATTGAATATCCTTCCTTAAAATCCATGGGAAGCATTGTTGAGGAATATTTCAATAAGGATTATGTCGCTTTGTCAGGTCCGAATTTTGCTTCTGAAATTGTTTTAAATCTTCCAACAATATCAAATATTGCTTCTAAAAGTAAAGAGAATGCAAGAAAAGTTAAGGAAATATTATCGACAGATCAGTTTAAAGTTAAAATAATAGATGATGTGGTAGGTTTGGAGATTTGCGGAGTTATTAAAAATGTTAATGCGATAGCAAATGGTATATGTGAAGGGATGAATGTAAATGAAAATGCACGTTATGGTGTTTTAACTAAAGGGTTTGAGGAAACTATCAGCATTATTGAAATGATTGGAGGGAATGTATCAACTGCAAGTGAATACTGCGGATTTGGAGATTTGGTTTTAACTTCAACATCATTTGAAAGCAGAAATCATACTCTTGGAATGCTGTACGGTCAGAGATTGATTGTTGATGAAAAGGCAAGCGGAGTTGTTGCTGAAGGTAAAAATTCAATCATGGCCATTAAGGACATTTGTGATAATAACAATGTCAAAAGTGTAATAGTTAATTTTGTTTATGATGTTATTGTAAAACAGGTCCCTCCTAAAATTGCATTTAGGACTTTATGGGAAGATATGGAATAAGGTGATAATTTTGATTGGTGTAATACTGGCTGCTGGAATGGGTACTAGGCTGATGCCCCTTACAAAGGACATTCCAAAGGCACTGCTTGAGATAAATGGAATGACCTTGCTTGAAAGGATGATTAGAAACTGCATAGGTGCAGACATCTCCAGATTCATTGTTGTTGTTGGATATAATAGGGACAGGGTCATTGATTTATGCCCTGAAATTGCAGAAAAATATGATATTGAAATTAAAACAGTAGTTAATGAAAAATATGATGTGACAAACACTTCTGTTTCAACTTATCTTGCAAGTAAAGAAATTGAGGAAAATCCGGAGGATTTCATATTGGTGAATGGGGATAATGTGGTTGACCCTAAAATAATTGAAAGATTGGCATCCACAAAACACACCGGAATGATTATAGACAACTTCAAACAGCTAAATGAAGAATCATTCAAACTGATTGTAAAAAATAAAACTCTTAATGATGAAAAAAGCATTGCTAACGGAGAAATTGAAGCTATTGGTAAACAACTGGATATTTCCTCTTCCAGTGGAGAATTCATCGGTGTTTCCAAGGTCATAAGTGATGATATTGCTGATTTCAACAGAATTTTAGAGGAAATAATCGACGATGACTGTCAAAATTATTATGATTTTACTTACAAGGAATTGAGCAAAATCAAAACAATCGATTTTGTTTTGACTAACGGATTGAAATGGACTGAAATTGATGACCATAACGATTGGGAAAATGCACAGAAACTTGTTGGCGAACTAGAAAATTGAGTACTTGGTATTTATGGATAATTATAATGCGATTGTAATAGATTGGGTGACATTACGGAACAATGTTTTAAATATCTCAGGATATGTTCATATCAACAAATCAATTGTTGCAGTCTGTAATGGGAAAAAATTCCACCCAGATTCATTCAATTATCCAACCAGAAACAATAATATAGTTTCCAATTTCGATTTTAAAATCCCAATTAATGAGGACTCAAGAATTGTTCTGGAAGTTGACGGCGAGTTGAATAACAAGATAGAATTTAGAAATATTTGCCATCTGTCTGAGTTAAGCAGTTACTATGTCCAGGGAGATAAAATCGTATATTTTGACGGCACATTCAATGTAGTTAGCTATTCATATGTCAAAATGTTTAAACTGGAAGTTAAAGACTTATTTAGAATTTTATTCAGTCATGAGAGTTTCATGTTACAGTCCATGTTTTATAGGGTACTGTTTCTAGTTTTGTATCCTTTAATGAGAAACAGGAAAATATGGCTGATAATTGACAGAAAGAACATGGCTGATGACAATGCTGAGCACTTTTTTAAGTATGCAATCAATCAAAACGATGGAATAAGTAAGTATTTTGCAATTTGTGAAGAAAGTGACGATTATGCAAGGCTTTCAAATCAGTATGGCAATATTTTGAAATATGGATCATTTAAACATAAGTTCTATTACAGTTTTGCTGAAAAGATAATATCATCACAGGGTTCTGAATTCTATTTAAACCCTTTCCGCATTGGTAATCCAAAACTGACTGCTGGAATCTCTCATACTGATTTTTATTTCATCCAACATGGTATAATTAAGGATAATATGTCAACATGGCTTAGAAAATATGACAGAAATCCGAAATTGATTGTCACTTCAAATGACTTGGAGTATGAATCATTATTTGATGAGGGATATTTTTATGACCATGAAGTCATACAGATATTGGGGCTTCCAAGATATGATAACCTTGAAAATGATTACCTGAATAAAAAACAAATCATAATTATGCCTTCCTGGAGAAATTATTTAAATGATAGGGAAACATTTTTAAATTCAGAATTTTTCAAACGCTTTAACTCATTAATCAATAATGAAAAATTGATAGATTATGCATCAGATAACAATTATGATATAATATTCAAGCCTCATCCGGAATTTAACAGGTTCCTTGATCTGTTCGATAAGAATTATTATGTCAGATTCGGATACAATAGGAAATACCAGGATCTTTTCAATGATTCAAGCTTACTGATAACCGATTACTCAAGTGTCTTTTTCGATTTCGCTTATCTTAAAAAACCTGTGATATACTATCACTATGGCATTGATTATCACTACAATTCTGAAAACGGCTATTTTAATTATGATACAATGGGCTTCGGGGATGTTGTGGAAAGTGAAGATGAGCTTGTTGAAAAAATCATTGATTATATTAATAAGGATTGTGAAATGGAAGAAGTATATAAAAAGCGTGTAGATGATTTCTTTAAATTTAGGGACAGGAATAATTCTAAAAGGTGTTATGATTGGATTTACAATCATTAATCTAAACAATTGATATTATGTATAATTTCTCAGTGATTATTTATTTTTCAAATGATGAAAGATATCTCAAGGAAGCTATTGAATCAGTAATCAATCAGACAATTGATTTTAACTTGATTCAGTTAATTCTGGTAGATAACGGTTCAACTGATGTTACTTCAAGCATTGCTTTTAATTATCAGGACAAATACTCTAATGTTGAGGTTTATAGCAAAAATGATTTTAATTTAAATCTAATAAATGGGGAATATGTTAATTTCTTCTCACCTAATGCCAAATTTGATAGGGATGTTTTTTCTAAAGTATCTAAGCATTTTGACAAAAGCAGCATAATTGCATTATCTGATAAAAACAGGACAGTTGACATTTTCCGAGATTATGAAAATCATTTGGTTGATTGTCATTCCTGCTTTTTTAAAAGGGAAATTTTAAACAGTTCTCATATTAACTTTTTCGAGCTAAACCGGCTGTTGTTTGAAAATAATGAGCTGATTCTTGTTGATGCCAGCTATGAATTTTTAAATGAAGCGGAGATTGGTGAGGATTTTTTCAATCTGGATTATCATTTAAAACTTATTGAGTATTCTAAAAATAAGTCAGCCAATGTCGCAGACTTTATCAAATATAATATTGCCTGTGATTTGACCAAATATTATAATGTTTCATCATCTGATATTTTATCAAAAAAGGAGTTCATAGAATTTCATGATTCGCTAAACAGGGTTCTTTCACATATTGATGAGGAATTCATCACCAGCAATGAACATGTTACACCTTATGTTGAATCCTTTTTAATGTTTTTAAAAAATAGGGAATTTCACGTTGAAGTTGAATCGGATAATGTAGTCTTAAAGTCCGGTGATTATGTAATCAATTCCCTAAAGGACATGCACATAATAGTTGATATAATTGAAGTAATTGACAACACTTTAAACATTTCATTATGCTTTAGAAGCTGCTGTGACTATGATTATTTGTCTCTCAATGCTTTTAAGCTCAAAGAGGACGGGACCAGCGAACAATTTGATGCAAAATTCTTTGACTATCCGACAACAAACAGATATCCTATCGAGTCAATTGGGTATTTTTGGAAATTCGACTACTCATGTGATTTGAAAATACCCTTGCGTGAGCATGAAAAATCAAGAATATATTTTAAGTTGATATATGAGGAGAATGGAAAATCTGTTTGCATTCAAAACCCACTGCAATTTCAAAATTATGATGCGGGACTTTCTAAGGTGTCAAATTATCTGATTAAGGACAATCACATGGTAATCTACAGTGGTGAAAGTTTTCTGGTACAGGATTATTCATTTGCAAAATCTTTAAAGCTTGAAATAATCTCCATTTTAAAAATGATTAAGGACCACAATTCATCAACCCTGCCTGCAATATTTTATCATTTGCTTTTTCTTTTCGCATATCCGTTCATGAAAAACAAGAGGATATGGCTGTTCCAGGACCGTGTTGATGTGGCTGATGACAATGCCAAACATCTTTTTGAATATGCAATCGGGCAGGACGATAATATTAAAAAGTATTATGTGATAAGCGGAGAGTGTGAAGACTTTAAAATGATGAAACGCATCAGTGATGATATTATTCGCTTAGGGTCTTTTAAAAATAAATTTTATTATATGTTTTGTGAAAAAATCATTTCATCTCATGTAAATCACAGCTGGCTTAATCCGTTTTTCAATCCGAAACGCCCATACTACAATGGCCTTTTGACAGTTGAGAAATGTTTCCTCCAGCATGGAGTAATAAAGGATGACCTGTCAAGCTGGCTTAGGAAATACTTCCAAAATCTGCATCTCTTTTTAACATCTTCTGATTATGAGAGGGATTCAATATTCAGCAGAAATTACAATTATGAAGAAAATGTCGTACATGTTTTTGGCCTTCCGCGTCATGATAACTTAAAATTCGGTGTTAGTAAAAAGGAGATACTGTTTGCACCGACATGGAGAAAAAACCTGACCAACAGGATAGTCTTTGAAAAATCAGATTATTTTAAAAGACTGAACAGTTTTTTAAACAATGAAAAATTATTAAGTAATTTAAAAAGTAATGGTTATAAACTGGTGTTCAAACCCCATTATGATTTATTGCCTTTTATGGACCTTTTTAACATTCCGGATGATGTCGAGGTCAATGTCACTGATTCATATCAGACATTATTCAATGACTCAGCATTGCTTATCACCGATTACTCAAGCGTCTTTTTTGATTTTGCATTTCTTAAAAAACCGGTGATATATTACCATGAGGGAAATGACTATCATTATATTGAAGGTTATTTCAAATATAATACAATGGGCTTCGGACCGGTGGTTGAATGTGAAGATGATCTGGTTGACAAAATCATACAATACATCGCCAACGGTTGCGTTATGGAAGATGAATACAAGGAAAGGGTAAGTGATTTTTTCAAATATCACGACCAGAGAAATTGCAGTCGAGTTTATGATTGGCTATATGAAAATTAGGGTGAATCATGTTTAAGTTTTCAATAATAATGGATATAGATAACTGTGAGGAGTTTATAAGAAAAACAACCGAATCTATTATCAATCAAAGTCTTGATTTTATAAAAAACACTGAAATAATCTTTATTTATCATGAAAGCATCGATGATTCATATGAAATTATATCTGACTATTGCAAACGCTTTCCTGAAAATGTTAAAATATCTGCTGAGGGAAATTTCAAAAATCTTATTCAGGGACAGTTTGTCTGTTTTTTAAATATCAAAAATGACCTGCCTCATAACTTGTTGGAAAAAGTATCATCACAGATAAAAAATCATGATTTGATTTATGTTGATGATGAAATTGATGGAATCTGTGATTTTAGAAGAAATATGTACTGTCCGGATTTTAATCTGTCTAGATTTTTCATAAACTCAGATTTGGTTGAAAATGTAAAGTTCAACAATTATTTTGATGAAAAACTCTTTATCTATAAATTGCTCATTGAAAATCCTGAAATTTCAATGCTTAAAATGTCCTTGGATTGGGTTTATAATTTCGATTATGATTCGGATTTGTTTTATAAATTCAGTGATGAACTGACTGATTTTGTCCTTTTAAATCAGGATTTCCTGCCAAAATCTGCTCAATGCTTTATTCTATTTGAGTTTCAAAAATATATTCTAAATGAAGGGTCAAAAAGAGATTCAGGTCTTCTGGGCTATTTAAGTGAGGATGTGATAGTCGCTCACAAATCACTTAAAAAGGCAGTAAAATCATTTATAATCTATTTAAAAAATGATGACTTTCACATTGATGGGAGCTGTTTAAAGACAGATGACTATGTTATCAGTGATCTTTCTCAAGAAACAATCAAGATTGACTGTGTTGAGATAACTTCCGATGAGTTGAATTTCACAGCATCCCTTACAAGCTCCTCATATCCTGAGGACATTAAGGTCATGGCAGTTCAAAGCTTTGAAAATGGGGATGAAAAAACTTATTTTGGAAAATATGAGTATTATCCGACCACTCCTCGAAAAAATAAGAAGTATTTGGGTGTGGATTGGGAGTTCACATACCAGTTTTCATTGTCAATACCATTGAATCCATCTGATTTCAGAATAAATTTCAAATTACTTTTCAATGATTTGGAGATTTCCAATCACATTGTATTTAGGGAATTTGCAGGTTTGTCAAGATTAAGCAATTATATGGTTAAAAATTCAAAGATATTGATATTTAAAGGAAGAACTTTTTATTTGACTGACTATTCGTATTCTCAAATGATTGTCAATGAATTCAGGTGTTTAGCCAGAATATTTAAAAATAATGAGAATTTCATGTTTCAGGCGTTCTTTTACCGTCTGATTTATGTTATATTATATCCTTTCATGAGAAAAAAACGCATTTGGATTTTAAGCGACCGTGATACTGTTTCCGGGGATAATGCAGAATACCTGTTTGACTATTGCCTTCATCAAAAAGATGATATAAGCAAGTATTTTGTAATAAACAGATCATCTCCTGACTTTAACCGTTTAAATAAAAAATACTCAAATATTGTCCCTCACGGGTCTTTAAAGCATAAATTTCTTTATCTTTTCAGTGAAAAGATTATCACTTCTCAGGTAACAAGGGCTATTTTAAACCCGTTCACATTTAGAAATTCCCGCTTATATGAGGGAATCAGCCACTATGACTGGTGTTTTATACAGCATGGAGTAATATTGCATGACCTGTCAAGCTGGATTCATAAATATAATAAGAATTTCCGTCTGTTTGTAACCTCATCCGATTTGGAGCGAAATTCTATTGTTAATGGAGATTATAATTATCATCCGGACAGGGTTCAGGTTTTAGGATTGAGCCGTTATGATCATCTCAGGGATAATTCTCAAAAAACCATTGTATTTGCTCCTACATGGAGGCGAAACCTCAACACAAAAAGAGACATTGCAGGTTCTGATTATTTAAAATCAATTAACAGTTTGCTTAATAATCAAAGATTAATTGATTATGCAAAAGATAACGGATATAAATTGCTTTTCAAGCCTCATCCTGATTTGTGGAAATTCATAGATTTGATTGATTCAAAATTCACTATCTCAAAAGATTCATACACGGATATCTTCAACAAATCATCAGTATTTATCACAGATTATTCTTCAGTAGCCTTTGATTTTGCTTACCTTAAAAAGCCACTGATATATTATCACACAGAATCATTCACCAAATTCCATTACGATAAGGGATATTTTGATTATGATACAATGGGATTTGGTCAAATCATAAAATCAGAAGGGGATTTGGTTGAAAAAATCATCAGTTATATCGATAACGGCTGTGTCATGGAAGATAAGTATCAAAAGCGTGTCGATGAGTTTTTCAAATTCCGTGATGCGAACAATTCCAAAAGAATCTATGATTGGCTAATTTATAAATAACTTAGTTTAAAATATATAATATGATGACCGGACCAGTATTTTCAATAATAATTGCAATCTACAATACTCAAGATTATCTCGATGAGGCTATTGAATCAGTTTTAAATCAGGATTTTGATTTTAAAAGATACATTCAGCTGATTCTTGTCGATGACGGGTCCACTGACAGATCATATGAAATATGTTTGAAATATCAAAAGCAATATCCTGACAATGTAATTTTACTTAAAAAGGAAAATAACGGTCCTGCCAGTGCCCGAAATATGGGTTTGGAATATGCAACAGGGGAATTTGTAAACTTCCTTGACAGTGATGATAAATTGTCAGCTAATGCATTGTCTCAGGTCATGGAATTCTTTAAAAAATACGATACGGATTTGGTTACAGTTCCGATTGAATATTTTGGGGCTAAAACAGGCAATCAGTATATGAACTACAGATTCAAGCAATCCGGCTTGATTAATCTGGATGAAACATTCAACTGTCCTCATTTTTCAGCTTCAACATCATTCATTAGAAGACAGAGTATTAAAGACATCCGATTCAGTGAAAATCTGGCAAATGGAGAGGATTTGTTATTTGTCAATCAGATATTGCTTGACAAACTAAATTATGGTGTTTTAAACACTGCAAAGTATTATTACCGAAAACGTGAAAATGATGATTCCCTGATGGATAAGGCATTCACATCCAATGAATATTTCACACCAAAGCTTAAGCATTGCTTTAAAAGATTAGTCGATTATTCCATCAAAACTAAAGGCAGTGTGCCAAAATTCATTCAATATACAATTGTTCAGGATCTGCATGGCGTTATAAGGTCAGATAAATTCGGAGATTTTGTTAAAAACCGTGAGGATTTCTTCCACTATTTGAATTATATTCTGGATTTCATTGATGATGATGTGATTTTATCTCAAAGAAAGCTTGATGAACATGCCAAATCATTTTTACTTTTTGTTAAAAACGGGGAGTTTCATATTGAAACAGGCAAAAATACTGTTTCGCTTAAAACCGCAAATCACACTATCAACAATACTCACAACAATAAAATCAGAATCACTGATATTGATGTGGCAAATAAAACAGTAAATCTGTCAGGATATGTTCTAAGCTGCTGTTATAACAGCGATTTGGTAGTTAAATGCAATGAACTTGAATATTCATATGATGAAAATAATCCTGTACTGAGCTTTGCAGGCATTGACTGGCTATTCAAAGCGGAATTTGAATTTGAACTGCCATTTGAAAATGAACTGCAAATCAGTATCCGACTGATATATGATGGAATAACATTGAATAATAGAATTATAGCTGATGAATCAGATGTCAAGCTAAAAGATAATATTATAATAATTACTGATTCTTCATTTAAAAGCAAAGTTAAAAAGGTGTTAAATTGGTGAAAATATCTGTTATTGTACCGGTCTATAATGTTGAGGCATATCTCCAGCAGTGTCTTGACAGTATTTTATATCAAAGCCTTAGAGATATTGAGGTAATTTGCATTAATGACGGATCAACTGACAGTTCACTGGAAATCCTTGAGGAATATCAAAAAAAAGACAGTCGGGTTAAAATATTTGCCCAATCAAACAGGGGATTAGCCAATGCACGAAATAGGGGCCTTGAAAAGGCAAAAGGTGAATATGTGATTTTCATTGATTCCGATGACTATTTTGTCCGTGATGCCTTTGAAATGCTATATAAAGCAAGTCAGGAAAATCAGGCTGACTTCACTTTGTTCAAGCTCCTTAATTTTGATGATAAAACCGGTGAAACTTCCCCAATCAACTATTTTGACATGCCTTTTTTAAAACGATTCGATGGAGAGGTTTTCAGCCATCATGATGTGGGTGAAAGGCTTTTTAATATTTCAGTTACAGCACCCGGAAAACTATTTAAACGTGAATTCATTGGAAATTTGAGATTTCCAGAGGATTTGCTTTTTGAAGACACTCCATTTGTTCTTGAAACAATTTTCAAGGCACAAAAAATGTATTTTATAGATGAATATCTGTATATGAGACGAATCCATAAGGATTCCATCACTCAGTCCAGATATTCAAGATTCAGTGATTGCATAATAATATTCAATATGATGGCAGATATTACAAGAAAATATGGTGAATATGAAATGTATAAGGAGAAACTGTTTTCCCAAAAATCCGCCAATACCTATACAAGGTTTATGCAGGTTGATGAGGAATACAAAAGCGATTTCTACGATAAAATTAAAAAGGATTTCACATCAAAAAGGGCAGAATTTGAAAATACACTTGATTTTAACAAGGTTAAACCCCGTTCCAGACATATCTTTTACTGCGCTTTGAATTCAAATGATTATCATGATTTCATAGAACTTGTCGAATCTTTCAATAATAAAACTGGCATTTCTCTATTTTCAAGGGTCTTTAAAAAGTTGCTTAAAAAAATATAATCTGTTTTTCTAATCCGGTTCGTTTTTTGTTAACTTATTCACTTAATCGGAAATATAAATAAATAAATATAAAAAAATCAAAAAATAGTATTAGTAGAAAAAATTCTACTATAGTTATAACTATTTGGTGTTTTAAAATGAATAAAAAGATAGGTATTATATTTGCTTTGGTATTAGTAGCTTTCTTAGTTATGGGTACTGCAAGCGCTGGTTTATTAGACTTTTTAGGAGGAGACAACGCATCCGATAATGCTACTGCAAACGATGATGACACTTTCATTGTCGGATTCGATGCAGAATTCCCTCCTTACGGATATAAAGACGACAGTGGAAACTATGTTGGTTTCGACTTAGACCTTGCAAAAGAAGTTTGTGAAAGAAACGGATGGAAATTTGTAGCTCAACCAATCGATTGGGATGCAAAAGATGCAGAAATTGACTCTGGTTCTATCGACTGTATTTGGAACGGATTTACCATAAACGGTAGAGAAAGTGACTACACCTGGTCAGAACCATACATTGACAACAAACAAGTAGTAGTAGTTAAATCTGATTCAGGAATCAACTCCCTTGATGATTTATCTGGTAAAACTGTAGAAACACAAAAAGACTCATCTGCATTAGCTGCTCTTCAGGAAGACAACAAAACCCTAGCTGACACCTTTGCAACCTTAACTGAAGTTGCTGACTATAACACTGCATTCATGGATTTAGAATCCGGTGCATGTGATGCTGTAGCTATTGATATTGGTGTAGCACAATACCAAGTAAGTTCCAAAGACAATCCTGACGCATATAAGATCTTAGATGACCCTATTTCATCTGAACAATATGGTGTCGGATTCAAATTAGGAAACGAAGATTTAAGAGACCAAGTTCAAAAAACATTAGATGAAATGTTTGAAGACGGAACCGTAGCAAAAATCGCTGAAAACTACAGTGACGCTGGTGTTCCAGGTTCTTTAATCACAAAATAAACAATTAGTTTGAGAGGGGAGAATTATTAAATGATATTAAGTAATGTTATTTCACAATTGCTTGGAGGTATGGTTACCTCGATTGAAATATTCTTACTTACGCTCTTATTCTCTCTTCCTCTCGGTTTAGTTATTGCCGGAGGAAGAATGAGTAAGTTTGCACCACTCAGATGGCTGATGAAGATATATATTTCAATCATGAGAGGAACACCACTGATGCTGCAATTAATCGTAGTATTTTTTGCACCATATTATGTATTCGGTATGAGCTTATCAGCTGATTATCGTTTCATTGCTGTTATAATTGCATTTACAATAAACTATGCAGCTTATTTTGCAGAAATTTATCGTGGTGGAATCGAATCAATCAACAGCGGTCAATATGAAGCTGCCCAAGTGCTCGGTTATTCAAAACTGGAAACATTTTTCATCATTATAATGCCTCAAGTGTTTAAGGTAATTCTTCCGTCTGTCACTAATGAAGTTATAACTCTCGTAAAGGATACTTCACTGTCCTTTGTAATTGCAATACCTGAAATGTTTACTGTAGCAAAACAGATTGCAGCGGCTGACGCTTCAATTGCAGCATTGCTTGTAGCAGGTATTTTCTATTATGTATTCAATATTGTAGTGGCATTTGTAATGGAATATCTTGAAAAAAGATTGGATTATTATGAATAGGTGATTGATTATGAGTTTGCTTGAAGTTAAAAATCTTAAAAAAAGCTTTGATGACAATGTAGTTTTAAAGGATATTTCACTCAATGTTGATAAAGGTGAAGTTTTAGCTATCATCGGACCGTCAGGATCCGGTAAATCAACATTGCTTCGATGCATAACCGATCTTGAAACTGAAGACAGTGGAGAAATAAAATTTGACGGAACATTCGGTTTGGTGTTCCAGAACTTTAACCTGTTTCCTCATCACTCCGTGATGAAAAACATTACCAATGCACCGGTTCGTGTTCAGAAAAGAGACAAAAAAGAAGTGTTTAACCACGCAAGGGATTTGCTTAAAAAAATGGGGCTGTCCGATAAGGAAGATGCTTATCCTTGTGAGTTGTCCGGTGGTCAGCAGCAACGTGTATCAATTGCAAGAGCACTTGCGATGAATCCGGATATTCTGTTTTTCGATGAACCGACTTCAGCCCTTGACCCTGAATTAACAGGTGAAATCTTAACTGTCATAAGAGATCTTGCAGCTGAAAACATGACTATGGTGATTGTTACTCACGAAATGGCATTTGCCCGTAATGTGGCCGACAGTATCATTTTCATGGATGGAGGAGTCATTGTTGAGCAGGGAACACCTGATGAGGTTTTCTCATCCGACAATCAGAGGATGAAAGATTTCCTCGGAAAATTTTATGATTAAATATTTTAATCATTAACTATTTTTTCATTTTCAAAACATGGTAAATAATTGATTTTATCTTTTTTTAAATTGCAATTTTTAATATTAACTATTATTTTTATAAATCAAATTTTTAATTTAATTTAACTTCTATTTCAATAATAAATTATGTTCAAGGATATATCATTCTTAGTTATTGAAATTATTCATTTTTACTAAAATATATATACAATTTTTACATATAATTAAATATTGATATTTATTTATGGATGATGATATGAAGACTGTAATTTTAGTTCCTTGTTATAATGAATCAGCAACTATTGAAAAGGTTGTAACAGATTTTAGAAAAGAAATGCCACATGCAGATGTTTATGTTTATGATAATAATTCCACTGATGGCTCAGATGATATAGCTCGTAATGCTGGAGCTATTGTAAAATATGAATATAAACAAGGAAAAGGAAATGTAGTTAGGTCAATGTTTAGGGAAATTGATGCTGATTGTTACATAATGGTCGATGGTGATGATACATATCCTGTAAGCTCTGCTTTGGAATTTGAAAAACTCATTCTTGATAAAAAGGCAGATATGGTCATAGGAGACAGATTATCATCCACATATTTTGAGGAAAATGACCGATTATTCCATAATACAGGAAATAGATTGGTCCGAAAATTTATCAATGTCTTTTTTAAAAGTGATTTAAAGGATATTATGACTGGAATGAGGGCTTTCAGTTATGATTTTGTAAAATCATTTCCGATTTCTTCAAAGGAATTTGAAATTGAAACTGAGATGAGTGTTTTTGCTCTGATGAACAATTTCAAAATAGTTGAAATTCCAATTGAATATAAAGACCGTATCGAAGGAAGCGAATCAAAATTGAATACTTATCAGGATGGATACAAAGTGATAATGATGATTTTTGCTCTTATACGTGATCAAAGACCATTATTTTTCTTTTCAATCATCTCATTAATTTTATTGATTATTGCAGGAATCTATTTCTTCCCTATTTTATTTAAATACTTCAGTACAGGTTATGTTTTAAAGATTCCTACATTAATCATGATATCTATTGTGATTAGTATAGCCACAATTACATTTTTTGTAGGAGTAATCCTTCATGTCTTGAAAAAGCAACATGCCGAAAATTTTGAACACCATTTGCTTTTGTTAAATGAATTAAAAAGAAAGGATGAATGAAATTGATTGATAAATTATTTGTTGAAAAAACAGACAACATTTTCCTTCAGTTTTTCAGATACATTTTTGTAGGTGGAACTGCATTTGTTGTTGATTTTTTCTTCCTTTACTTCTTTAGTGATATTTGTGGAATTTATTATCTGCTTTCAGGGGTCTTGTCTTTTATAATTTCTGTTCTTGTAAACTATATAATGAGTACTAAATGGGTATTTAATCAGGAAAATATTGATAATCGTGTAGTGGAATTTAACCTATTTATTATAATAAGCACTATAGGATTAGTATTTACTGAAATATTGCTTTATTTCTTCACTGATATTTTAGGATTATTTTACCTGATTTCTAAGATTATATCTGCAATAATAGTTCTTTTTTGGAATTTTATCGCTCGTCGCATAATGTTTTATGGAATGAAATTTAAATAATTTCTAAAACGAGTCCGTCCAATAATTCAATTTTTTGATTGGATTTTTGTAAAAAGATTTTAATCTGAGTATGGAATTAGTGGGATTTCGTGAGGAGATTTACACTTGAAATCTCACTTCATTACATTTTTTTAACATTATGAAGTGATTT
>NZ_JAFUHT010000091.1 GCF_017468685.1 Methanobrevibacter sp. | reverse complement strand
TTACATGATGAAAAATTGGGAATCAAAATATGAGTATTCAGGAAATACTTTTTCTCTTATAATCCCTTCTTTTGTTTTAGATGGTGAGCAGGTATTTGAAACTTTAAGTGCTGCTGTAAATGCTATTCCTAGTGGCGGATCAGGGGTAATTACTGTTGATGGTGGAACTTACACTGATTCTGCTAACTTTCAGGTGGCTATTTCAGATAAAACGGTAACAATCATGCCTAAAGATTATTCTCCTTTGAATCCTGTTATTTTTTCACCTGATTCTCAAAAAAATTATCTATTGTATGTTGGTTCGAATTCCCAACTCACTATGGAACATATAACTATGACAGGGGATATGTCTAATCCATTACTCATCTATACTGATCGGGAGTGTACCATTTCAAATTGTGAATTTAAAAATATTGCACCTTTTGGAACTTCACGTGGAAACCCAATTTATGCGAATAATGCAAATCTGGTACTGAATGGCAATACTTTCGAATCAAATGCTCGGATGGAATTAAGAAATACTGTTGTAAAAATAGATGATTGTACTTTCACTGAGAATGGTTATGTTATGTATAGGGGTGAAGGGGGAGCTATCTATGCTGATTCTTCTTCAGATGTAACAGTTACCAACTCAAAATTTATAATGAATGGAGCCTATGAGAAAGGTGGAGCAATATATGCCAGTAAACTTAATGTAGATAATACTGAATTTATAGGAAATGGTGCAGTATTGGGAGGTGCTATTTATATTACCGGCAACTCCAATGATCCTGTAAATATAACCAACTGTGTTTTTGATTCCAATGTTGACCTAAACGGTTACAGAAACATATACTCCGAATCAACCACAAGGAAATTTAATTTAGAGTTAAATGAATATGATTTGCATTTAAAAATAGATGTAAAAGATGGATCATATGGTGAGGATTATATTCTTGAGGGTGATTTTGACTGGGGATCTAATTTAAATAATAGTTATACTCTTTTAGCGGGAATTAGAGATGATGAAAATCTGTTTGAAGACTTACTCACCCTTGAAGATAATCGATTTAATATAAGTATGGGTTTATTGTCCGCAGGAACACATGAATTCGCTATGGAAGGAATGTTTTCTCAAGGAGACAGTAATGATCATTTCTACACCCATTATTATTATTCTGATATTTATGGAAATGAATTCTATGTAATTAAGGACGGATATGCAAAAATATTGATTGAAAAAGCAAGAATAACATTAACTCTTGATGTAAAGGATGTTTTAATACCTGAAACACCTGTTTTAAATGTTGATGCCAATTGGGATAACAATTATACTATTATAATTGGAAATAAGAATTATAATCTTGAAGTCGTAAACGGTAAAGCCAGCATGCCACTTACTGGCCTTGATTTAGGTAATTATACGGTGGTTGGTATGCGTGACGGTGATGAAAATTATTATTTTGTCATGAATTTCACCACATTTACAATTGCTAAAACCTACAGCAACTTCCTTGTTTTAAGTACAAATGTGGAATATGATACCTTAAATGAGGCTGTAGCCAATTCCAATGATGAAGACACAATTTATGTTAAAAACGGAATATATAAAGACACTGGAATAGTGATATCCAATAAAGTTCTTGATATCATTGCATTGGAAGGTGCAGTCTTTGATGCACAAGGCGCTGACGCCAATTTCATAATAGTAAATGAAAACGCTGTAGTTGATATATCTGGCATAACATTCAGAGGACTTCACAATAGGAATACTAATTATGGTGCTATAGTCAATCACGGATATCTTTCACTGACTTTATGTAATTTTACAGGCAATAAGATTACAAAGACATCATTTGCCGAAAATGGTGGAGCAGCTATATTTAGTGATGGATATTTATTGGATATTGATGATTGTAATTTCATAAATAATGTCGCTCCTTTAAAAGTGGGTACTGCAGCAGTCACATCATTGGGTCATGAAGACATTTCAATCACAGATTCCAAATTCATAAATAACACTGCACGTGAAGGAGGAGCATTGCACTTCAAAAACATAACCCAATTTGAACCGGCAATCGTTTCATGTGACTTTGAACAGAACACTGCTGTTAAAGGATCTGCAATATATGCAGGCAACAATTCCAGATATATTTCTGTTGTATCATCCAGCTTCAAGAAAAACGACATTAAAAACAGTCTCGGAGAAAATGCTCAACTTGAAGGTGGAGTAATATATGTTAATGCCAATAGTGATGTGGTCTTTGATATCAGCTTATCCAATTTTGAAGACAACGCAAACAGCAATGTTGATGGTGGAGTCATATGCCTTGATGGAGTTTCAAAAGCATACATTGAAAGCACCACATTCAATAACAATAGTGGTAAAGTGGGTTCTGTAATTTTAATCAAAAATCCTTATAATAAAAAGCTCTCATTATTTGTAGACAGCAGTGCATTTACAAATAACAATGCAGTAACTGGAGCCATTGCAACATCTCCTAAAGTTACAACATTCATTGATGAGTGTGTTTTTGCAAATAACACTGGAGAAAACAGGAATATTTACAGCAATGGATTTACCGTAGTCCATGATTCCATTTTTGATGTTAAGGATGTTAAATTAAATGCACCATCTGTTCAATATGGTAAAAGTTCAACAATCACTGGTACAGCAGATTTCGGTACAAATCTCTATGCAGTTGCAAATTTAACAGTTGCCGGTGAAAACAACATTGTGGAAATCAAAAACAATTCATTCACCTATGATGCAGGCATATTGGATCATGGAAAATATTCTGCTGTTTTAAACAGTATTGGAGATTCCAACAATAACACCTATCTGATGGACAGCATAACTGAAATTTTCAGAGTTAACCGTGATAGTATTGAAATAAATGTTTCAGTTGACAATATTACCTATGGTGAAACCCTGAAAGTCATTGAAAGTCTACCTTCAACTGCTGTTGGTGCACTGGATTACCAACTGAACGGAAAGTATTACACAAAAGATGAAATCGAGTCATTGAAATTGGATGCTGGAAAATACACTCTTGTAGCCATCTATGATCACGACGATTTTGCATTCACATCAACTACTGTTGATTTTGAAGTCTATAAAGCTAATCCTACTATATCTGTACCGAATGTGGAAGTAGAATATAATGACAGCATTGTTCTAAACATAGAATCAGATGTTGCGTCAATTTATACAATAGAAATTGAAGATTACAAAAATGTCGTATTTGTCAATGGCAGCAGAACTATTGTAATAGATAAAACACTAAATCCTGGAAATTACAAAATCAGGGTCACTTCACAGGAACGTGTAAACTACATATCAAATTCCACTGAGGCCATTTTAAATGTCAATGAAAATCTTCCTGTATTTGGCTTAAGAATCTCAAACACTAATCTGGATG
>NZ_JAFUHT010000090.1 GCF_017468685.1 Methanobrevibacter sp. | reverse complement strand
GTGGTAAGCCACATACTTTGCAATTTCTTCATCCAGTGTTGTTTTCGTAACTTTATTTAAAACTTCAATAGTTGATTTTCCTGACATAATTTATTATTTGTCATTCATCTATAATAAAAGTTTGGTAACTAACTATAAAAAAGAAAAAAGTTAAGAGAAATAGTTTTCTCTTATTTTTTGATTTTAATAGTTGATTTTTTCTGTTTAGCAACAACATACTTGTTTGCAGATGATATTACAACTTTATGTTTTCCAACTTTTAATTTTTTGACATTTAGTTTAGCAATTCCTTTTGAATTAGTTTTTAAAGTGTAAGTTTTTGCTTTTTTACCAGTGAAAACTTTTACTTTAATTTTAATTCCGGTAATTACTTTTTTAGTCTTTTTATTTTTAAGTGTTACTTTAAAGTATTTGCTTTTACCTTTTTTAGCAGTTACTTTTTTAGCAATAAATTTAGCTGGAGCTTTTTTGATTACAATTTTGGTTGTAATTTTTGAAGCTTTAAAGTTTTTAGAATCTGCACCAGAGACTACTACTTTGTAGGTACCAGGTTTTAAGGAGTCAAGTAATAATTTTAACTGACCGTTCATACCGGTGTTACCGTTGTAGTTGTAGTATCTGTTTTTGGAAATATAAATTTTGATGTTAATTTTAGCATCATAGATTGCTTTTTTATTTTTAGTGTTAGTTAATTTTACAGTTAAGTATTTGCCACCTTTATAGTATGCGGTTACTTTTTTAGCAGTGATTTTTGCACTAGCTTTTTTGACTGTAATAGTTTTAGTAATTGCACTTGCATCATATCTATTGTCAGCGCTACTTACACTAATTTTATGTTTTCCAACAGCTAAGGATGCACTGAATGAAATTTGACCTTTACTATTGGTTTGGAATATATAAGTCTTTTTAGAATCCTTGTCAATTTGAACTAAAACATAAACATTAGCGACTGCTTTTCCAGTTTGTTTATCAGTAACTTTGATTGTGTATGTTGTTCCAGTATTATATAATACAGTAACATCTTTACCATTGATTACAACTGGTATTTTATTAATTGTAATTGTGTCCTCTTTACTAATATTATTGATATTTTTAGTATCATTGTTACTTATTACAACTTTATATTCTCCACTCATTAAATTAGATAAACCACCAATTTCAGCAATACCTTCTGAATTAGTATTTAAATAATATGTAGTAGTGGAAAGCTGAGGTAATACTAATTTAAGAAGTATATTAGGTAAGACTTCGCCTGTTGCTGCACTTGTTACTTTAATGCTGTATTTTTTATCAGTGCCGTAATATTCACTAAATTTTGTTGGTGTAATTATTAAATTTGCTTTGTTAATTGTAATATTAGTTTTAAATGCATCAAATTTAAGATTATCTCCAGGTTTTAATGTTACATTGTATTTACCTGCATCCATATAATGGTATTTAAGGTTAATAACAGTTCCATCCAGTCCATAATTCAATGCAAATATTTTTGAATTAGCAAATTTTAAAATTCCGTCGGAATCACTTATAGCTGATCCTTTTGCAGGATTGGATGAAGTGATACTTCCTACAACATCAGTGAAGTAGTTGTCAGTTTCAAAACTTACAGTTTTATTTGCAATTGGTTCGTTTGTATCTATATCTATTAATTTAAAGGTAAAATTACCAGTTAAATATTCATTTTCAAGACAAATTGCTTCAATTTTAGCATTGTAAATTCTATTTAAGGTTACATTAAAGGTAGTATTTCCATATTCGATAGTTAATGTAGCTGTAGTAAAGTTACCATTTTCTAAAGTGAAATATAATGTTCCATTTTCAAGTTTATAATCTTCATTAATTTTAATAACAATTGTGTCATTGCCATTTTTGTAGGTAACATTAAGTTTTAAATCATCTTTATTAATATTAATGGTAGTATTACCATTAATTACATCAACTTTTACTTCTCCTTTCTTAGTGGAGTTAATATTAGTGGAAGTTGTTGCATTAATTCCATAAACGGTCAATGCCATAATTTTTGTGGAATTTGCATAAGTATCAGTTCCAAGGTAATTAATAGTTAAATCGTAAATACCGTATGTAAATTTATCAGTTATTGTGATAACTGAGTTGTTGCAGGTAAATTTAACTTCTTTACCATTGTTTAAGATTTTAATGTTATCTGAAGTAACATTGATGGCAGTTCCGTTAACTGATTTTACTTCAACAGTGAAGTTAATTACTTCTCCTACACCAGTTTTTTTGTTATCTGGTGCAGTAATGTTAGTATCAACTTTAATGGTAGTTTTTCCAGTTAAATTGTTTTCTGCATTATATTTGATGTCCACATATGCACTTTCAAAAGGTTTGTTTACTTTAAATATTATTGTTTGTTTGTCATCTGCAAGAGTAATTCCTTCAATTGTTTCATTATAAGTTTGATTATTGATTTTCCAGAATAATGTTGCGGTTACGTTATTTAAATTAACATCAACCGGATCTGCACCATCACTGAGGTTTAAAGTAATGTTAACATTACCATTTGAATCAATATCTGCAGATTTTTGAGGGTCAATAGTTTGATTTCCCCATACTTTTAATACTATATTAGTTTCATTGGATGCATATGTAACATTACCATTATATATTATTGTTAAATTATGCACTCCAATATCTAATTTAAGAGTAAGATTTGAATTTTCAAATTCAAAGTCAGTACTTTTCATTTCTTTTCCATTATCAAAGATTTTTAAATCAGCTTTATTAATATTTAATTGATTTTCTTGACCATCTTTTATTGTGATACTGATGTCTTTAATCTCTTCTGATTTAAATTTGTTGTCTTCTTTGACAGTTTCTGCTTCAATTTTGGTACTAACTTTAATAGCAACAGTTTTGTTATCAGTTGCATTGATATATTTTATAATCAAACTTGCATTGATTAATTTATTATTAAGGTTATTTTCAGCAGTATTGAATCTTATGGTACCATTTTCATCAATGGTAAATTCTGTAATGGTTAAATTACATACGCTTCCAGTTTCATTGGTATAGACTAATGTTAAGTTATAGTGTTCTTGAGCTCTATCCACTATTTCATCCACTTGATCGGATATTTTCACTGGAATTTCAATGTTTTTCCCATCACAAACAACACTAGTTTCGGTTTCGATAGTGTTGTTTCCATATATTTTTACAGCAATTATCTTGGATGAATTGTAATAAGTTCCATTACCTAAATAATTAATTGTAAAATTATATTTTCCTGTAGATAATTTTTCTGTTATTGTAATCATTGAATTATTATAGTCAAAGGAAATATTTTTATCTCCATTATAAATAATAAAATTATTTTTATCTACATTAATATTATTTTTTGATTTGTTGTCTTTTACTTCAACTGTAAATGTTTTATTTGAATCTTCTTTATATTCATAAGAACTTTTATCAGTTTCAACAGTTGTATTTATTTTTTCTGTATCTGTATCATCGGGTACGTTTTCACCAGTATCACTATCATTACTGAGGACAACGTCTGTTCCATCATCTGCTAATGGAGAATCACTGTTGTCAGTGAGATTATCACTAGCACAGACAGATCCGATGCTTATTAATAGAAATATTGCTATTGCTATTAACAGTATACAAGATTTGTTAAATTTCATAAATTATTGTCCTCCTTTTTAAGAAAATCTTTTTTTTACGTACAAATATTTTTTTAAATATTTATAACAAGTATAGTTATAATTTTAATATTATATAAAATAATCTATTTTTTTAACTCAATATTGTATTTAGCTCGTTTTTTTTAAAAAAGAACTAATCTTAGAAACTAAAAAAAAGTTGTTTAATTCTTTTAATGGAACAATCTGCTAAGTTTAGGTTTTCTTAAAATTAAAATTTAATGTAAAATTAGTAAAATTAGATTAAAAAAAGGTTTGTATGAGTTATGAAAATAACTCATCATTCTTCAACATAGGAATCTATGTCGATATCTAAATCGTCACAGATTTCTTTTAATTGTTCATATAATTTTTTATCAATTGCTACACCATTAGCTTCCGCATCAGCAATTCTTTTGACTTCTAAATCACCTGGAATTGCAACTGTTTCACCGGTTGCTCTGACTTGGGAGATGAAATCTTCAGTGTTTGCTTTGAATTCATCAAAGTCTCCAAATTTAGAAGGATCAATTGCAATATACAAATCTCCTTTTGTACAATCTTTTTCAGGAGATGCGGTACCGGTAACTCCATGACCGTAACCTGCCTGTACTAATGGTCCAGTTAGAATTTCAATTAATAATGCAAGTGCATATCCTTTGAATCCACCAAATGGTAATATAGAACCTTCAAGTGCTGCTTCTGGATCGTTGGTTGGATTTCCATCTTTATCTAATGCCCATCCGTCTGGTAAATCCAATCCTTTTCTTTTAGACTCAATGATTTTTCCACGTGCAGTCACTGAAGTTGCCATGTCTACGGTAATATATGAATCTGAAGGAATACCTAATGCAACAGGATTAGTTCCAATCAATGCTTCTTTTCCACCTAAAGGTGCAATAGCCGGATCAGTGTTTGCTATGACAAGTCCGATACAGTTTTCTCTTAATGCCAAATCTGAGTAAAATCCTGTGACTCCAAAGTGGTTTGTATTGTGAACTCCTACACATGCAATACCTACTTCTTTTGCTTTTTTAATTGCTATTTGCATAGCTTTGTATGATACTGCCTGTCCGAATCCGCTGTTACCATTGATTAATGCAATTGCAGGAGTTTCCTTTTCAATAGTGATATTTTTTTCTAAGTTTATTGTTCCTGCTTTAATACTAATCAGGTATTGTGGAAATCTTCCAAGACCATGTGATGTAAATCCTTTTAAATCAGCATCTATTGTAGCTTCTGCAACTAATTGTTGATCTTCTTCGCTAGCTCCAAGCTTAGCAAGTATTTCTTTTACAAGAGCCATTTCATTATCTTTCATTATCTTCATTTACACACCTCATTAGTATTCAATTATTGTGTCATCAAATGCTTTGACGGTTATTTTTTCATCATCTGTCACTTTACCGATTATCTGACAATCACAATATTCTTTAATTGTATTCATTATTTTATCAGCTTCTGTTTCTTCACAGATTACAACAAAACCGACACCCATGTTGAAAACTTTATACATTTCCTTGATGTCAACGTTTTGTTCATAAATAAGTTTAAATATTTCAGGAACTTCTGGAAGGTCATTAATGTCGTATCCAACACCTTTTTTCAATCTTCTAAGGTTGGTGAATCCTCCTCCGGTAATATGGGCAAGTCCATTAATATTATATTCTTTTTCAAATAGGCTAACAATAGGTTTAACATACAATTCAGTTGGACGGATTAACTCTTCACCGATTGTGGTTTCACCATTAGGCATCTTGTCATCTACGGTCAATCCTGCATCTTCAAATATTGCTTTTCTGGCTAAACTGTAACCATTAGAATGAATTCCATTACTGTTGATACCGATTAATACATTTCCTGGTTGGATGTTTTCACCAGTGATTATTTTATCAATGTCAACAAATCCAATACCTGTACCTGCAAGGTCAAAGTCTTTGATAATTCCAGGCAATGATGCGGTTTCTCCACCGATGATTGCAATTTTTGATTCATTTGCCCCTTTAACTAAACCTTCAGCAATTTCAGCTGCTCTTTTAGGGTCAGGTTTTTCAACAGCCAAGTAATCAACTAATGCTATTGGTTCTGCGCCGACACATAAAATATCGTTTACAACCATTGCAATGCAGTCAATACCTACGGTATCATATTTGTTCATCATTTCAGCAATTAAAATCTTACTTCCAACACCATCAGTACTCATTGCTATTGCCTTATCTCCTAATCGTACTAAAGCTGCATAATGACCACTGTCAGTGATAATATCTCTACATTTTAATGTTGATTTAAGTTTATCAGCTAATGCAGATACAGTAACTGCTTCTAAATCAATATCAACACCAGATTCTGAATAAGTAACCATGATTACACCTATTTTAAAATAAAATTAATGTTGTAATAATTTTACAACATTTATCAATAATTATTTTTGTTTTATATAATATATTAATGTATTCTTACACAATCCAAATTAATCGGAGTTTTAGTTTCAATCTTATAACTTCTATGTATGGATGAAGCTAAATCAACTGCTTTATATGGGTCTCCGTGACAGGTAATGACCTTTTCAGGTCTTGGATTAAGTCTTTTAACATATTCCATCAATTGTCTTCTGTTGGAGTGACCACTGAATCCATTAATTGTTTTAACTTGCATTTTGACACAGAATTGTCTGGTTCTTCCATCATCATCTTCAAGAGGTATTTCTTTCCAGCCTTTTTGAACTCTTCTACCCATTGATCCTTCAGATTGGTAACCTACGAATATAATTGTGTTTCTTTCATCTTCACATAACCATTTGAAGTATTCAACTGAGTTTCCACCAGTCAGCATACCTGAAGTTGACAGGATGATTGCAGGTTGTTTTGATTCGACAATCTCTTTTCTTTGGTCATGATTTTGAACTTTTTCAAACATTTCTGAGACAAATGGGTTTCTTCCCATGTGGAAGATTTGGTCTCTTAAGTCTTTGCTCAAGTATTCAGGTCTTGCAGTATGGATTGCTGTAGCTTCCCAAATCATACCGTCAATATAGATTGGCACTTCTTCAATCATTCCATGTCTCATGTACTCTTCAAGCACGACCATAAGTTCTTGTGCTCTTCCCACAGCAAATACTGGTACAAGTACTTTTCCTCCACGTTTGAGAGTTTTGTAGATGGTTTTCATCATTTCTTTTTCAGCGTTGTTTCTGGAAGGCTGTACGTCTTCCCTTCCACCGTAAGTACTTTCCATAATGACGGTTTCAGCACGTGGGAAACGAATGGTTGCAGGTTCAAGTAACCTTGATGGTTCATATTTGAAGTCTCCGGTATACACTAAATTGTGAGCTCCGTCTCCAATGTGCATATGGGAGATTGCTGAACCTAAAATGTGTCCTGCATTATGTAATGTCAATCTGATGTCCGGTGAAATATCGGTTACTTCACCATAATCTAAAGTTATTGTATTTTTAATTGCCTGTTTTACATGTTTTGATGTAAATGGGAGGGGATTGCCTTCCCTGTGAGCAATATCTAAGTGATCAAATTGTAAGAGTGTAGTTAAATCTCTTGTTGGAGTTGTACAGTAAACCGGTCCATCGTATCCATAATGGAAAAGGTAAGGCACAAATCCACAATGATCTAAATGAGCGTGAGATATAATAACTGCATCCAATTCTTCAATTGAAAATTCTGGAGCATTCAAATAAGGGAATGCATTTTTATTGTCTGATGCAGCGACATTAACACCACAATCCAATAACACACGACTGTTTGGTGTTTGTAATAACATTGATGAACGTCCTACTTCTTTAAATCCGCCCATGGAAGTTACTCTTGCCCAGTCATTAGGGTATTTGCTTCCTTGGTGAATTTGGCGTCCAAGACGTTGTAATAATTTTTTCCTATCTTTACTACTATTTTTCTGGATAGTTCTAATTTTTCCAATGATGTCTGAGCTAATTGGAGGGGTTCTTAATATTTTAGGTGCCCATCCGGTGTTTTTAACAATATTCCTTGAGGTTACTCCGTATTTTCCAATAACAAGTCCCGGTTTTTTAGCGGTAATTACTACTTCCCCGGTTACTGTATCAAAGTAAATATCAGTAATTTCAGCTCCATCTGGAACAATTTCGTGAATTTTATTGATTGTTGCTTCTGGTTCAAGTAAAGCACTTTTGTCAGATCTAATAATAATTCTTTTTCTAAGTTCTTTTGCAAGTGATCTTATAAGATCGCCATTTTCAGTAATAATTTCCGGATTTTTAGTATAAACCACTACTTCAGGTCCTTCAAATTCTACTTTGGAAACCTGGATTTCATCAGGTAGCTTACCTAAAATCTCTTTTTTAATATCTTCTAAAATATCTGAAGTCATATAATCCCTTCAAAAAAAGTTTGTGTAGGAATATAGTTTATGAAAAGCGCATTAAGCTATAATCAGTAAAATTTCATAAACTATCTACACTATTATATAAAAAAATAGTTAGTTATGAAAAATTAGCTTACTTATATTTTTTCAAGAATCTCATTAATTTTTTCATTATCTAACATTTCAAAGCCGTTTTTGTCTACTTTAGCGACTAAATATCCGTTACCGGAGTATGTGTCACGTTCAGCAGCAGCTCTAATAGCTCTTATAGCTATTTCAATTCCTTCGTCAGTTGTTAAATCATCTCTAAATCTGTCTTCAAGAACACCGTAAGCTACGATGGAACCTGATCCAGTTGAGATGTAAGTATCTTCAATCATACCACCTGCTGGGTCGAGTGAGTAGAGAGATGGTTTATCTCCGTCCATTCCTCCAAGTAATGTTTGAACATACATTGGTCCGGAACGTAAGATGTTTGCAGTTAATGATGCAGCTGCTTTAACACTGATTGTGTCATTGTTTCTCATTTGGTATAATGATACTTCTGCTTCAATAACTTTCATTAAACTTTGAGCATCTCCAACAGAACCAGCAATGGTTGTTACAATATGATCATCAATTTTAAATATTTTTTCTGCTACTTTATGAGCTACAAGGTTTCCCATACTAGCTCTTCTTTCGCTTGCAAATACAACTCCATCTTTACAAGTAATTCCGACGGTGGTTGTACCTTCTAGTATTTTATCATCCATTTAAATACACCTCGTATAAGTATTTAAAATATCTAATTTCAACTACTTATAGGTTAATATAACAAAATATAAACTAATCTGAAAGATTAATTTTATTTAAAATCAGAATCAATAATTAGTATAAACTAACAATATTAATATTAGCTATTTGTATATATAAACTTTTCTTTCAGGTGTGCGGATGAAATATAAAAAAATCGGAGATATCTTAATATTGGATAACAGTTATCTTGGAAATGATTTTGAAGAGTTATCAATAAAACATAATGTTAAAACCATAATGAAAATCGACCATATTCAAGGAACTAAAAGAGAACCTGTCTATAAGATTCTTTTTGGTGAGGAAACCGAAACAGTCAACAAAGAAAATGGATGTTTGTTTAAATTGGATTTATCTAAAGTAATGTGGTCTAAAGGAAACAATAATGAAAGATTAAGGATTGCAAAATTGGTTAATGATGGTGAAACTGTAATTGACATGTTTGCTGGAATTGGTTATTTTTCAATACCTATTGGTGTTCATGCAAATGCCAGTGAAATAATATCAATTGAAATCAATCCTAATTCTTATAATTTCTTATGTGAAAATATCAGGTTAAATAAATTAAATAATGTAACTCCAATTTTAGGAGACTGTAAAATCGAAACTCCCAAATTTAAGGCAGACCGCATAATAATGGGTTATGTCAAGACAACTCACCATTATTTGAATGTTGCTATAAATAGTCTAAATGAAGGTGGAATAATTCATTATCATGAAACCGTTCCTGAAAAATTAATCAATACAAGACCAATTGAAAGGATAATTTCGCAAGCTAACGGTCGTGATGTGGAGTTGCTAAAAATAAATAAAATTAAAAAATATGCTCCTGGTGTAGAGCATGTTGTTGTTGATGCTAGGATATATTAGAAATTTTTTCCAATAATAAATCGTTTAACCATTCGCTGTTAATGTATTTTTCATAAACACATAATCTTTCGATTAATTCAAATCCTGCATCTTCAGTTAATTTTTGAAGTTCATCAATTCCAGGCCATGGAGAAGTAATATTTACAAAATCAGGGCTCACTGGTGAAACTCCTCCCCAATCATCGGCACCGCATAAAAGGAAAATTTGTGCAGTGTCATTGTTTAAATTTGGTGGAACTTGTATGCTCACATCGGTGTCTTTAAATACCAATGTTCCCGCAATTACGGTTCTTATCATATCCAAAAAACTAGGCTCGGGCCAATTTTCCATTTCAATACCTTGTATTGGAGTGAAATTTTGAATAATCACTTCTTGAATGTGGCCGTATTTATCATATAAATCCTTAATTGCGAGTAATGATTCGGCAATTTCTTCTTTATTTTCACCAATTCCAATTAAAATCCCTGTGGTATAAGGAATTTTTAGTTTTCCTGCATTTTCAATGGTTTCTAATCTGACTTGAGGATTTTTACCTGGGCTTTTATTGTGTGCAGGCAATTCCATTAATCTTGATGATGAATTTTCAAGCATCAAACCCATTGATGCATTAACTTCTTTTAGCCTTTTTAAATCATCATATGAATAATTTCCACCATTGGTATGTGGTAATAATGTTGTGTTATCCAGTGTCATCTGACAAATGTCAACAACATAATCAATCATTGATTCATATCCATATTCAGCTAATTTGAGCTTTACGATTTCCTCTTCATCTGCATCTTCTCCAAAAGCAAACATTGCCTCTTTACAACCATATTGTTCAGCTTCTTTTAAACTTTCCAATATTTCGTCTTTACTTTTGAGAATTATTGCTTGAGGATCATCAGGGTTCTTTTTGAAATTACAATATCCGCAATTGTTTCTGCAGATTTCAGTCAATGGTATGAAAATATTTTTAGAATAAGTAATAAGATTATTCTCTCGATATTTAACTGTTTCAGACATATATTTTATTATTTCGCTGTCAGTTGCAGTTAATATTTTGAGAATATCTTCTTTAGTCAAGTTTGATGTCATATTAATCACGTTCTGAAACAGTAACTTCTACATAAAGTGGAGGTATCTCGTTTTTGTCTTCCCATATTGCAATTACCAAATCATATTTTGGAAGTTCAAAAACTTTATATGCAACAACAAGTCCCATGGATTCCAGTTCTTCTTTCATTCTTATGAATCCTTTGTTATCTAGGTCATTAGTTGTTACTTCACTTTGTTTAATGTTTTTGTCTCCAACTTCGAGAATTTCTGAAATTTTTTCAGAGGTGGCATCCAGTTCTTTTGCATTGAGTATTTCGCCAACTTCCTGAAGTTTGGATTCAAGTTCAGCTATAGGAACTACTTTTCTAGATCTGCCTCTAACAATTAATATCCTTTCATTATCTATTGCAGGTCTTGATCCTTTGAATGATTCAAAAAATCCCATTACTTCTCCTGCAATTTCATAAGCTTTTTTCATTAAATCATATCCTTAGATATTTAATTCTTCTTTTAACTCACCAAGAGTAGTTACTTTTTCTGCATAAGCATTGTGTCTGTGAATACTTTCTTGATTTTCTTGGCGTGCAGTAATTAATGTGTCATCAGGGAAATCAGAGTATTTTTCAACAATTTTTTCCATCATATTTCTGACACAGTCTTCAACAAAAACAGGTTTTCTGTGTGCATTCATTACTGTAGCGTTTTCATCAGGTCTTTTAAGCAATTCACACACTGGAGAACTCATAGAAGTTTCAATAATGTCAATTAGGTCTTCAGCTTTAACAATTTTGTCTTCTGGAACTTCAATTAATAATGTTCCTACTCCCCTTTGATTGTGAGAAGCAAAAGTAACAGTGTCTAATACTTTTTGTGCAGTTTCTTCATCTAAGAATTCTAATAATTTAGTTTTATCAGATTCCCTAACGGATTCCTGTGCACATGGACAAACTGTCATTCCGATAAGTTCGGCACCAATACTTTTTCTAATATCTATGTTACCTTCATCATCTCTAAGCCCGATTGCTTTTGCTTTTAGTTGGGCCATTTCCTGAGTTTTGTTTTTGGTAACTGGGGATTCTTTCATGAACATAAAATCAGTTGTCATTGAGATTTCAACACGTTTTGCATATTCGTGTTTTGTCATCATCTTGTCAACTATTTTTGCACATAATGATTCAACATCTACGGTAGAGTCTTTAGCTACAGTTTCGAGGACTTCACTAATGGCTTCCGGGTTTCTAGACATGTGTACTCCTTTTTGATTGCTTGGTAAATCTACAAAAGCATCAAAAGAAGGTAGTAAAATTATTGGTCGTTTATTTTTTCTTTCTAGTTGTAATAATTTTTTAACTCCAGTGACGCCCACTCTAGTCAATTTTATAGGTACACTGGGAGCATCGTCTTGAGTATCGGGTAAGCATACTGCCAATTTCATAACCTCGTTTTAAATTAAATACTATTATTTATTGTTTTTTTCATTTATATAGTTAAATGATTTTTTAGTTTATGTTGTAAAATCATTATAACATTGTAATATATTTTTCCTCCAATAGTAAAAAACATAAAAATTAAATAAAAAATAAGAAATAAAAAAATTATTTGAACAATAGTTGTTCAAATTATAAAATATTTGAAGATCCCATGTCTTCTTTAATAACATCAAGAACAGTTTGTGTATAGGTTCTTTCTATAATTGGATCTTTTAATAATTCTTTAATAAATGCATTTAATTCATTGGTATTTCTGAATTTAGCAATTAAAAAGGCATCATATTCTCCAGTAACATCATATATTCCTACAACATTTTTATTAAAGAATGTTTTTTCTTCCCAGTTTTTGAGTTTTCCACCTTTGACTCTAACTCCGATAATTGTTGTTAAAACAAAACCCAATTTTTCATGGTCAATAACCGGGGAGAATTTTTTAATTACTCCTGATTTTACCATTTTGTCGATACGATTATGAACGGTTCCTACAGAAACATCTAAACTACGTGATATTTGTCTATAAGAAGTTCTCACATCTTCATTAATAATTTTTAGGATGTTAATATCGGTATCATCAAGTTTTACAACATTGTCTTTAGTTTTTACCATTTCATATCTCCTTTATAATTTATTAAAAATGGTTTTGGTTAAATTAACATTAACCTTATGGTATATTGTAATGTTTTCATAATATATAAAAGTTAGTGTATTTTTTTATTTTTTTATTTATTTTTTAGTATAATTCACTAGTCGTAATTTTTATTTTACACAATTTTTTTAAAATTTGTCTCTTTTTTAAGTAGATATTAAAATTGTAACATTTTTTTTGTTTTTATTAAGATTTTTTAAATATTATTTAATTTTATCAAAATGTTTTTTATATCTTCAATAGTTGCATCACTTTTTATGCCTAATGGATTATAATGTGTTTTTAATGCAATGTGTCCCTGATTAATAAGCTCATCTAATATTGAATCGAATTTTGGTGCACTTACTTTTAATGATTTGCAAATACTGTGAACGTCATAAAAGGTAACAGGCGCATTTGCTTCAATTAAACATTTATTTAGAAGTTTTAAAGCATCTTTTTTACTATTTATTTTTTTATTGTCAGCTTCATTAATCATCTTCTGAATAAATTCCTCGTCTTGAATGTCTCCTAACCATAAAGGACCTGCATGAACCAGCTTTTCACCACAAACCGGACAAACTTCATCAATAGGGCTTGCTAATCCGTGGCTGGTTTGCCTATGCAAACAGTGTTTGCAGTGACTGATGTAACCTATATTTTTTAGTGATTCGTCAGTTCTTTTTGAACCTTTTTTAATTTCTAGATATAATCTCATATAATGTTCAGTGCTATGTGACATTTTCACTTCAATAAACTTGGCATATTTTGAAAGAGTAAGTGCAACAAAGCCTGCCAATATTCTAATTCCGGTTTCATGACAATATTCGCTTTTGTAAGGCTTTGAATTATATTTGCGTATGCATGGTTCAGGATAAGTTCCGCACAATGCTGATGTATCTGTAGCTGTAACGCATAGAAGTGAGTCTCTTCGAGCACAATATCCTGCTGAGTCTAGAAATGGGGAAGGGGTTCCAAAAGGATCAATATCAATTACATCAAATTCGCCACGCTTCATTCTCAAAAACATGCTGGCATCATGCTGATAAACATGAACGTCTTTTAAATTGTTTAATTCGATGTTGTGTCTTTCATAATGATTTGCAGTTTCACTGATGTCATTTATGCAAACATCACCAACACCATCAATTTCATTTTTATAACGAACTCCTCTGATTCCGCTGCCTCCAAATAAATCACATATATTCAATTCTCTTTGCTGTTCCTTTTGAAAAACTTGGATTGCAAGGATAGATAAGTCTCTATTCATTTCCATATGTGGATTATAAAAAACTGGTGCATCTGATGAGATTTTATCAAATTCTGGAAATTCAATTTTGGTCAATCCTTCTTCAATACTTTTAATTTTATACTCTTCCATTAATTTCACTCGTAATTCTTGATTATGTAATGTTTTAAATATTATTAGATTTAAATATATACTATTGTATAATATTTAAATTGGTGATTATTGTGTCAGATATTAATGTTCCTATTGCAAAACCAATAATTGGAGATAAAGAAATAGAAAATGTAGTTGAAGTATTGAAATCAGGAATGATTGCTCAGGGGCCAAAAGTTGAAGAGTTTGAGCAAAAATTTGCTGAATGGGTTGGAGCAAAATATGGTATAGCTGTTAATTCTGGTACTGCTGCATTACACACTGCATTACTTGCATGCGGTATTGGAGAAGGAGATGAGGTAATTACAACTCCCTTTACTTTTATTGCAAGTGGTAATGCAATTGTTTACACTGGAGCAAAACCGGTATTTGCGGATATTGATTTAAAAACATATACAATGAATCCTGATTCAATTGAAGGTTTAATTACAGAAAATACAAAAGCTATTTTGCCGGTTCAATTATATGGTCAATCAGCTGACATGAACAGGATTAATGAAATTGCTGAGAAATATGGTTTAATTGTTATTGAAGATGCTGCACAAGCGCACGGTGCAACATTTAAAGGCCAAAAAGTAGGAAGTATGGGAGATATGGCATGTTTCAGTTTTTATCCTACTAAAAACATGACTACTTCCGAAGGTGGAATCATCACTACTGATGATGAGGATTTGGCAGAACAAGCAAAAATATTCAGGGCTCATGGAGCTAGTGTGAGATATCACCACGATGCAATAGGATACAATTTTAGAATGACTGACATTTCAGCAGCAATAGGTCTTGCACAATTGGAAAAAATTGATGAATTCAACAATAAGAGAATAGAGAATGCAGCATATTTAAATGAAGGTTTGAAAGATGTTGATGGAGTAATCACTCCTTATTGTGTTGATGGTTCTAAACATGTATATCACCAATACACAATCCGTGTTGAAAAAGGAGACCGTGATGATTGGGTGGATATTATCAATGATTGTGGTGTCGGAACAGGAATCCACTATCCAATTCCATTATATAATCAACCAATCTACAGATACTTAGGATTTGAAGGAAATTGTCCAAATGCAGAGCTTGCAGCGGACAATGTAATTTCACTTCCGGTTCATCCTTCCTTAACAAAAGAAGATTTGGATTTGGTTATTCAAGCTGTCAGAAAAGCTTCAACCGAGTTAGATTAAATTCTAACTTTTTTATTTTTTTTAGATTATTTTAACATTTTATTAACTGTATCGACTTTAGCATCCAAAGTTCTGTTTTCAAGATCTCTTCTATCATCAACTTTTATGACTGTATATACTCTACCTACGCCAACTTCAAAAACAGCTTCCTGGGCTTTAGCAATTGCAGAGTATAATTCTTCTAGATTATCCGCCTCAATTTGAGTTCCCATGCCTGTTAATTGATAGTTTAATCCTGAATCTTTTATTACTTGCACTGCTGCAGTCACATAGTCTTTACATTCTGTTGTCTCGGTTCCCACTGGTAATATTGCAAAATCACATGTTATCATATTTTTTCACCTGGTAAAATTATTTATTTAACTTTTTATAAATCCTTTTAGTAATGGTTAAACTAGACAAAGATGAATTTAATGAGCATATTTTTACAAGAATCAATAATTTAATTTCAGATTATGAATTGATTAATGAAGGTGAGTTAATAGCTGTTGCATTATCCGGTGGAAAAGATAGTGTTTTAACATTGCATGCTTTAAAAAAGTATCAACAGTTTTTAGATTTTGATTTGGTGGCTATTAGTGTTGATGAAGGTATCAAAGGATATAGGCAACATGGTATTGATTCTGCAGTTAATAATGCTAAGGCATTAGGTGTTGAATTAGTTCAAAAATCATTTAAAGATGATGAAGGTTTTGCACTTGATGATATTTATTCTGATTTCAAGAGTGCATGCATCCCATGTGGAGTGTTTAGACGCAATATTTTAAATAAAACTGCTTATGAAGTGGGAGCATGCAAAATTGCGACTGGTCATAATTTAGATGATGAAATTCAATCTTTTTTAATGAGTTTTGCTCGTGGAGATACAATTAAGTTTTCCAAATTCGGGCCTGAACTTGATGTTATTCATCCAAAGCTTGTCCCAAGGATTAAACCTTTATGGAATACTCCTGAAAAAGAGGTGGGTATGTGGGCGGTTTTAAACAATATTGATATTCATCTCGATGAATGTCCGTACTCCCATTTATCACTGAGAGCTAAAATTAAAGAGTTTTTAAATGTTAGCGAAGATCAGTATCCTGGTATAAAACAAAATGTGATGGAATCATTTAAACAAATTTTAAATTTTGAAAATGATATTGTCACAAACCTTAATGAGTGTGAAGTTTGCGGTGAACCAACCTCATCAAGTATCTGTAAGGCTTGTGAGCTAAAAGAATTAATTTCTCAAAATTGCGAAAATCATATATGCAATGAATAATGCAATTAATACGATTCCTTCTTTTTTATCATATTTGTCTTGGGTTTTTCCAAATATGAAACATAATATTGTAACTGCTACCATGATTAATGTATCAATGAGCATATTTGGACTGATTGGTATTGCACTTATTGCACTGCTTGCACCTAAAACAAATAGGATATTGAAAATATTTGAACCTATAACATTACCTATTACTAATTGATTTTCTCCTTTCTTTAAAGCAGTAATTGATGTAACAAGTTCTGGTAAAGAGGTACCAATTGCAACAATTGTTAAACCTACCAATGTTTCACTCATTCCAAGTGCAATTGCTATATCTGAAGCACTATTTACAACCAAATCTCCACCAAGAATTATTCCAGCAAGACCAACAATGATGAAAATTATACTTTTTGGAAGGGATAATTTTGGTTTATCCACATAATTTGTAACTCCTGATTTGAAAGCGCCTCTAATTAAATAAGCAACATATCCGATTAGTATTACAAGTAAAATTATTCCTTCAATACTGGATATATCTCCTCCAAGGAATATGAAAACAAAAAGTAAAATTGAAATCAATACAAGAAACGGTAAATCTTTATTCAAAACACTTTTTTCCATTAGCAAGTCGCCAAGCAACGCTGCAATACCTATAACCATTAACAAGTTAAATAGGTTACTTCCAATAACATTACTCACTGCCATTGCATTGCTGCCAGTTAATGAAGAAGTAATGGATACTGCAGCCTCAGGAGCACTTGTTCCAAATGCAACGATTGTTAAACCCACGATAATTGTAGGCACTTTTAAAATTGAAGCAATACTGCTTGCCCCATCGACGAAAAAATCAGATCCTTTAATTAAGAATACAAATCCTACAAGCAATAAAACAACTTGTATAACTATTGATGCATCCATATTCATTCCTCGGTTGTAATTTCTTCTTGTGGTCCTAAATCAGTAACAAGAACCTTGTCGATTTGGTGTCCGTCAATATCGATGATTTCAAAGATAAATCTTCCGCATTCGTATTTGTCTTCTTCATCAGGAATTGTACCACTTAAACTTAAGATAAATCCTGCAAGAGTTGTGTATCCGTCTTCCTCTTCGTCAGGTAATTTGTCATTAAATTCAAATAATTCTTTAAATCTATCAATAGGGTATCTTCCATCAATTAACCAAGTTCCATCATCTCTTTGTGTTGCTTGAGGTTCATCATCTTCATCAATTCCCGGAATGTCTCCAACAATACCTTCCAGTAAATCATTTAATGTGATTAATCCTTCAACACTTCCAAACTCATCAACAACAAGGGACATATGAACATATTCCTGGTTTTCTTTAAATTCCTTTAGCAATTCTAATGTCTCTAAATGTTCTGAAACAACTAAGGGTTCTTTAACAATTTTATGCACATCAAATTCATCATCACTGAACATTACAGAGAGAATATCTTTTGCCTGAACTACTCCAATAAAGTCATCTAATTCCCCACTGGCAATTGGAAATATTGACCTTTTACTTTCAATAATCTTGACTTTATTAATGTCTCTGTCGTCTTCAAGATCAATCCAGATTATTTCATTACGCGGAGTCATAATTGATTCAACTTTCTGATCATCAAGTTTGAAAACTCTTTTGATGATGTCTTCTTCTTCTTGTTCGATAGTACCGTCTTCTCTTCCTTCTTTAATCATTAATTCGATTTCTTCTTCAGTAACGATGTCATCATTGTGGTTTTCAATTCTCATTAACCATAAAAGAAAACTGCTTGATTTTGCAAGAATGAAGCTTACTGGCTTTGATACTTTAGAAAGGATGACCATACTTTTTGCAACTTTTAGAGAAACTTTCTCAGGGTCATTTAAAGCAATAACTTTTGGTACAATTTCCCCGACAACTAATGTCAGGTAAGTTGTAATGATGACCACCACTGCCACGCTTATTGGTTCATTATACGGTATAAATGATATCACTTTGGCTAAAGGTTCAGCAAGTGTTACTCCACCAAATGCCCCAGTTAAAACACCAATGAGTGAAATACCGATTTGGACAGTAGATAAAAATTCGTTAGGATCTTCTAATAAATCAAAAACTATTTGTGCATTTTTGTTTCCTTCTTCAATGTATTTTTGCATTTTTGCTTTTCTAACAGATACTACGGCAAGTTCTGCCATTGATAAGTATCCTGTAAGTATTATTAAAATTAATATAATAATTATTTCGAGTGTCGTTCCAATCATTTTTAACAAACCATTAAAACTTTTTATAAGTCACTAGCTCTCATAAAACCAGTGTTTTTATATATTTTATTTTGCATTTCTTGGACTGCAAGAGACGCATCTTCTCTTGTAGCTACTTTTTGAAAAATACGTCTGGATTTAACTTTTAATGTTTTTCCACACACACATTTGCGTGTAGCCACTCCTTCTTTAGCATATAATGCTCTTCCACAGTCACAACGAAATATAAGATACATGATTTTTTTCCATTTAAAATTAATAGTAATTATAATATCATTGATATATTATATAAAATTTTCACTTATAATCCAAAAATTTTCATAAACAATGGTATGAATACTTTGGAAGGTAAGATTACTAATGTTGCTATACTAACTCCAAGGTTAGTTCCTATAACTACAAGAAGTATTCTAAATATGTTGTTCTCCCATAAATCTCTGAAACTTTCAATATTGGCTAAATTCTTTATGTCTCTTTGTCTGACTTTTCTGAATTTAGCTTCACACAAGCCTGAAAACCATCCTGCTGCAAGCAATGGATGAATTATTGTTAATGGAGCAACCAATCCTCCGACGATTGCAGAAATTAATTTTGAACCGGAAAGAATTGATCCGATGAATCCCATTATCATACTTATTATTATAAAGTCATAAATGTTCCAAGCTATGTTTATCCCACTAAAATAAGCCAGAAAAAATATCACAACGAATAATATTGGAATCATAGCTAGAAATATTTTCAGCCATGGAATGCCTTTTTTCTCATCAATAACTTCTAATTCTCTTAAATTTGGTAATTTTTCAGGATTGTCTAAGTATTCTTCTATTCCTGGTTTGTGTCCTGCTCCAACAACAGCTATAACATGGTCTTGAGGAATCCTCATTATGCTGCCTGCAAGGTATGCATCCCTTTCATGAACAAGAACTTCATACACGCTAGGGGCTTCATCTTTAAACATTTCCATCAGTTCATCGATGTTTTCCGGATTTTTCAAATCTTCAATATCAATGTCTTCTTCATCCCCTAATCCGAATACAGAACCAATTAATCCAAATAAAAATTTTGCTTTTTCAATAAATCCCATTTTATTTAAAGCTCTTTGAAGGGTTACATTCACATCTCTGTCAATTAATGCAATTGGTATTCCCAAATCTTCACTTGCTTCAATTGCTCCTATCATTTCCGAACCGGGTGCAACATCAACATCCGCTCCGATTTTGGATTGGAAGTAACTTAAAAGTGTACTTGTGAAAAATAATGCAACTTTATTTTCTTTAATGATTTTAGTCACAGATATAGTGTCATCATGTTCGATACCCATCATTTCTTCTTTTAATCTGGTGTATCTGCCTCTATCAAGCTCAATTGCTACAATGTCTGGTTGGTGTTCATAAATTGCATCTTTAACTTCATCAACACTGTCTTGAGATACATGAGCAGTACCTATTATTTTTAAACATTCTCTTTTCAAAAAAACACTTCTTTGTAATTTATATTATCTAATATTTATTGGATTTAAATATATAAAGTTAATTCATTATTATTATATATAGCAACATTGTCACTGATATTTTTTAAGCAGCACTGATTTACGTCATCTTCATAACCGAGTCCAATCAAACGTTTTGCGGACCTTGAATTAATGAATGCGTCCTTTAAAGATTTATAATCTCTGCTTGCTAAAATTGCAGATTTTGCATATTCACTTAGTTCACATTCATTTAAATTTTCATTTATCCAGTATAATATTTCTCCTGATGCAAGAAAATCTTCAATTGCAAATTCTCCCTTAACTCCTGCCATAACAACGTCAACATGTTCGTCTGCAAGCTGAATACATTTTTGTGCAACGGCTTTTGCATTAACCATTGATCCGATTAAAACTTTTGAATTCATGTTTTTAAGAATTCTTGTCCCATTGCTTGTTGTTAAAATAAGGGTGTCTTTTGAGGTTTTTAATTCTTTAATTCCAGAGGGAGTATTTCCGATATCAAATCCCTCAATCATTTTGCCTCCTCGCTCTCCCGCAAGAATTCCACCTATTGAATTTTTTAAATCAAATCCTTCTTCGGGGGTAAAACAAGGTATAACTCTTTTAAAATTATTCAAAGCTAATGTTATTGTTGTGCTGGCTCTTAATGCATCAACCATGATTGACACATCATTACTTGTACTTTCTTCAAAGCTTAATGTTACTTTCATAAATTAATTTATATTATTGTCATTATAATAATATTATTATGAAAATTGTCACAACCCCAATGTGTGAGGAGATTGTAAAATTAGCAGGGATTAGCGAGTATTCAATTAATAAATTTCCAACCAAAGATGATGGAGATTTGGCGATTCTTCTTTCGGAAAGTAAAGTGGACATAGAATCTGTCCCCATTAAGATTAATACTTCCAAACAAATTTTTGAAAGTATTAAAGAAGTTTCCAAAGTAATCGGAAATGAATTGAGTGATGAAGAAATACTTCCATTTTTTGAAGATTATAAACTTTGTAAAAAATACTTGAAATCTGATTTTAAAAGAGACACTAGTGTTAAGGTATATTCTGAATTTTTAAAAGACATTGTTTCGGATGTGGGATTTGATATTGCTTTTGATAATTTTGATTATGTGATTTATCCGGATTATTTAAAAAATGACGTAATGGAAAAGGATAATCTTGTTGAAATTCCCTCTCACAACGATATTTCTAAAAATCCATTTGAAAAAGCAGAATTAAGATATTCAATTTTAGAAAATTTAATATAAGATATGGATTAAAAATTATAATATTATATAATTGCATTTTTTGAGAGTTGTTAATATGTATGAAACATTAACATTTACTGGTGGAGTTCACAAAAGTGAAGAAATAAAGGAATTAATTGAAGATTTGGGAGGATTTATTCTTCAGGAAAGTATTCAGCAAATGGAATTGGTCTTAAATATGGCAGTTCCTTTAGAAGATGTTGATAAAATTGAAGAAAAATCATCTGAATTATTGGCAAATTTATCTGTTGCTCCAATGGCAGGTTCAGAAATTGCTATCGTATCACCAACTCTTGCAAGACACCACTTGCCTCATGCTGCATGTGACATTTCCGAATATTTGCGTGAATTTGGTGCAAAGGATAATATGATTGGTCTTGCCCGTGGGGATGGTAAAGGAACTTCAGGCATTACTGAAGAAGAAAAAGACTTAATTGAAGAGCATGATATTGTTGTATTTGCGTTAGGCAGTTTTGAAAACTGTATTAAAGAAAAGTCATTCTTATATGATGATATTGATATTCCTGTAATTGTAACTGGGGCTCCTGATATTGATGTTGAAGAGCTTCCTGGTGCTGATGCATATGTTGGAGGTCTTGGTAGAATTCCTAGAAGACTTAGAAGAGGTCCGGACATACGTGCACTTGATAAATTAGTTGAGACTATTGAAGAGATTTTAAATAATAGAAAACGTGAAATGGCTCTCGATGCACCATTAGTCCCATCTATCGTTGTTAAAAATGCAATTGAAAATCAAATAAGGGAAATTAAAGATGTGATTTCTCCAACACCTGTAACTTCACAATTAGATGGTGTTCGTGTAAAGTTAAATTATGACACTTACGCAGAAGATATTGGTAATGTAGTTATTGACGGTAAAAAATTATCTGAAATTGCCGATATTAAAAAATCTAAAATGTACGATTATATTTTGGTTAAAATTAATAGTGAGAGTTCTCTTGTTGAGGATTCAAACTAATTTTTTTTAAAGTCTTCTCATACCGAAGAAGTTAATGGCATCAACTAAATCATTAAATTCCTCTAATTCTCTTTCTATGACATTTTCATCTGTCATATCTATACTTAATTCACCGTCCACTGTTAATGTGTCAGGGCCACGACCTATCAATCTGTCAATACCATCAGCACTTAAAATTCGTTCAGCATCTAACTGATGTACAAATGATCTGCCGGGCAGTATTACTGCATCTTTTATTTGACTCAAATCCAGTTTTTCCAAATCTTCTTTTGTAATTAAGCATGCTATCTCTTTTTCAACTGCAACCACATTTACTTTATTTTCATTGTCAATTTTGTCAAATATTTTGGAAATAAAGGGGGCAGCTATTTTTGAAGTAATTAATGTTGCTTCGCCAGTTATCGGTTTAATGAATTGTAGGAATACTTCATTTTCATCTTTTGCAATTGCAAATGGTCCGCCAGTTTCAGGATCGCACAATGGTGTTCCACTTACTCTAAATTTATATTCAGAATTAATTTGTTTAACAAGTTCTCCAAATTCTTCAACAGGTTGTGATTCGATTCCTTTAATTATAGGTTCATTTCCCAGAATCAATCCTTCATTGAATGTATTTGCAAATCTCATTAAAAGCATACCTTTTGCACCCCATTCCTCTAAAGTATTACATGTTTGTCTTAGTACGTCCCCATCATTGACTCCTGGAATTATCACTGCCGCTCCAGTCAGATCAATGTTTTCACTAAATATCTGACAGGCTTTTAGGGCTTCTTCAGGGTTTGGGTCTTTTACCCATGCTTTTCTAAGTTTTGGGTCTGATGCAAAAATAGTAAATGATACTTCCTTAACTCCGTTGTTGATTAGTCTTGTAGCGACATTTGAATCGGTAATTCCTTTTCCACATGTATATCCTAATACTGATGGAATTGAAAACTGATTTAAATTAGCTGTCAGTGTTTCTAAGTGAGGATAACAGCTTATGTCTCCCCCTCCACTGATGTATGCACTAATTTCACCTCTGGACATGTTCATCATTAAAGCAGTTTGAATTTCATTCATTACTTCAAATGGAGATTTAAAATCTCCTTGTGATTCGGCAACTCCTTTACTGCATCTTTCACATCCAATTTTATTAGGTAAACAATGTGCACAGCCAAAAGTTTTAACTTCTTTCACCTTTCTAAAGTAACAGTATTTGCAAAAACCATTACAATCTTTTCCAGGTATTCCTCCAACATCCGCTACAAGTTGCATATTAGTTAATTTTTATTTTTATTTTATTTATAATACATTGATTTTTTTTCATTGCTGTAATGTATTACTTTTAGTATTATTTATTACTATAAGTCTTGAAAGTAATAATTTTTTAAATTACTTTATTTTTAATTTTAATTGAATTTAATGATTTTTTTATTAAATTTAGTTATTTATTTTATAATTGAAAATTTTCAATATGTCTTGATGTATTATTTTAATAAATATCAATTTAAAATAAGAATAAAAAGTATTACTTTTGGTATTATTTTTCTTAAATAAAAAATCTTTTATTATACTTTATAAACTTTTCTAAAATATTTCATAGGTAATCTTTATATTATATCTTTTATAAAATAAAATTTGTATACCATATGGCTGGCTATTGCAAAAACTTGCTTTGTAGCTCAACTCAATTTGGTGAAAAATTTTACCATTGAGAGTGGTATATTAGTTAAACTCTATTTATTTAGGAGGGAAAAAATGGCAAAGTTTGATGATAAAATCGATTTATTCGATGATAGAGGCAACGAAATTGCATCTGACATACCAATCGAAGCTATCAGTCCATTAAGAAACCCTGCAATTCAAAGCATCGTAAAAGGTGTAAAAAGAACTGTAGCTGTAAACTTAGAAGGACTCGAAAAATCTGTTAAAACAGCATCTGTTGGTGGAGACAAATCTAGAATCTTAGGTAGAGAATTAGATCTCGCTATTGTAGATAATGCAGAAGCAATCGCAGACAAAATTAAAGAAACTATTCAAATTGCTGAAGGCGATGACACTAAAGTTGAACCTATTTCCGGAGGAAAAAGGTTATTAGTACAAGTACCAACTCAAAGAATTGATGTTGCTGCTGAATACTCTGTAGCTCCTTTAGCTACCGCAACTGCTTTAGTACAAGCTGTTATCGACATTTGTGATGTAGATATTTACGATGCAAACTTCGTAAAAGCTGCAGTATTAGGTAGATACCCACAATCTGTAGACTACAAAGGATCTAACATTGCAACCATGTTAGACATTCCACAAAAACTCGAAGGTGCAGGTTACGCTTTAAGAGGTGTAAAAGCAAACGATTTCGCTGCTGCTACTTTAAAAAACACTTTCCAAGCTACTGCATTAGCATCCATCTTCGAACAAACTGCTAGGTTTGAAATGGGTGATGCAATTGGTACATATGAAAGATTACACTTATTAGGTTTAGCTTACCAAGGTTTAAACGCTGATAATTTAGTATTGGATTTAGTAAAAGACAACGCAACTGAAGGAACTGTTGGTAGTATTGTACAAGCAACTATTGCTCGTGCAGAAGCTGATGGAGTTATCGCTCCTCAAAAAGAATTAACTGACTTCTCTATCTACAACACTGATGACGCAGCTAAATGGAACGCATATGCTGCTGCTGGTGCTGTAGCTGCAACCATGGTTAACATCGGTGCTGCTCGTGCTGCTCAAGGTGTACCATCTACTTTATTATACTTCAACGACAACATTGAATTCGCTACTGGTTTACCAAGTATCGACTATGGTAGAGCAGAAGGTGTAGCTGTAGGATTCTCCTTCTTCAGTCACTCCATCTACGGTGGTGGAGGTCCTGGTCTCTTTAACGGTAACCACGTTGTAACAAGACACAGTAAAGGATTCTGTATTCCTTGTGTAGCTGCTGCTATGTCCTTAGATGCAGGAACACAACTCTTTTCACCAGAAGCTACTTCCGGTTTAATTAAAGAGGTATACAGTCAAATTGATGAATTCAGAGAACCTATTAACGCTGTTGCAATCGCAGCTGATGAAATTAAAGGTGACATCTAATTAATTTAAATAAATCTAATTTTTCAGAAGGTTTTAATTATGGATATTGAGATTTTTCCTCACAGAGTTCTTGGAAGTGACACAACTGAAAAGTTGTTAAACGACTTAGAGTCTATTGATGATGTTAAAAGAACTGTTATTCATGGTCCAAGATTTCCAAAAACAGAAGAAACTTTACCGCCTCAATACCGGGAACGTAGAGTAATCAATGTTAATGGTGAGGATGTAGTATTACAGGTTAAAACTGGTAGGATTTTTGTTGAATTAACAATGGAATCCACTATTGATGAAATTGAAAAAGTTTGCAAACAACATATTCCATATGGCTTTGATATTAATCAAAGTAAAACCAATTATATTAGAAAAGAACAAACAGTTTCTGATAGAATTAAATATGGTGATATGGATTTACCAGATGAATTAATTGGAATGACAGATCAATATTCAAGTTTTGAAGACCATGTGAAAATTATTAGAAAGGATGACTTTGATTAATATGATAGGACGTTGTACTCACGTAGTGGATTGTCGAGAAGCAAGTGGTATGGGTAAAGGTGGAAGTCTTGCTCAAAGAGGGACTTTTGCTGAATGTGGTACTGATGTATGTGCAGTGGCTATGTCTCCAGGACGTAGGCATATTACCAAACCAGTTTGTGAAATCACTTTTGGTTTACGTGAAGCTAATGTTTTAACAAGTACTATGGTTTTAAATGCTGGTGCAGGTATTCCTCATGATGCTCCTGCTTCAGGTGGTACTTTATTTGGTCTAACTGATAAAGAAGTAGAACAAATGAAAAACTTTAAATTATTAGTTATTCACTTAGGCGGAGTTGCAAATCATATTATTTACAAAGCAAGATTAATTCTAAGGAATGTTAACAAACACTGCATTATTATATGCGAGTCACCAGTTGATTGTGAAGATTTTGCTAAAATTGGAGTAAAAACTTCTAAAGTCATGCCAACTGAGGGCAATGTTAAAACTAAAGGAACTATTGATGATATTGTAACAGGAGTTATCCGTGGTGAAACAATCTCACAAGAAAAATTAGATGAAATTATTAGAAAAGTTAAATTAGCATTAGGAGATGCATAATTATGGCACAAATTTATCCAGGTACTTCTCAGGTTGCTCAAAATAGAAGAAACT
>NZ_JAFUHT010000089.1 GCF_017468685.1 Methanobrevibacter sp. | reverse complement strand
CTGAACACATTAATGAAATCATCAACTTTTAATGTGGTCCCCATTGTGAAAAGAACTATGCTTAAAAGTAAATTGATAATGTTTATACCACCATATTCACTTAAAACCCATTTAAATGAATTCGGATAAACTAGAGAAATAACTACTGCTACCAGTATCACTATGAAAAAATATTTTTCGATAAATTCAAAAATCCCTTTCATGTCTTAATTTATGAATTTAAAAAATAAAAAGATTGCTAAAAAGACCTATAATATTTAGGTTGAGAGATGGAACCTAATTTTGTAAATAGGTCATCTCATCAATATAATTAAAAGCTTTAAAATAGCTCAATCAGGCTATTATAAAGTCACCGATGACATTTTTATCATTTGATGCAATCATAACTATGCATTTATCTTTTGAATAAACGAAAACATAATTATCATCATCAAATTCCATGAAACCGCCCACATCATTAATAGTAGTTTCATTAGAAAAATCGCCTAAAATATCATCTGCATCTAAAGAACTGTAATTATATACATATATTCCCACTTGAGTGTTATCTTTAGCATAGACTTTTCCATCAAAGTCATATCCTTCATCGATATACTCCTCAATCATATTGAAAGTACTTTTAGAATCTTCTTTATAACCTGCAGGAATATTAAAATCTATTCCTTCTATTGTTACAGTTTCGTCAGCACTGCCGAAAATATCTCCTAAATCAAAAGCAGATACCGCGCTTATACTTACTATAACAACAAACAATGCCAATAATGCACATATTTTTTTGTTCATAATTTACCTCCCATATTCATTTAATTTTATTATTAATATGCATTTCCCTAAAAAGGGATTCACAAAAAAATTAAATTTTATGTTTATCTATCTTCAATATCCTAATTTAAAATCCTAATAATCCTAATAGAATTGAAATAACAAATATAATTATTCCTATTTTTAATAAAGTTTTTAAGCCTTTTAACACTGCATAAACTATAAAAACAATTATTAATATTGTTATAATATTCAGTACCATATTCGTAAACATTTTTTTAACCTCTTAAATTATTGTTTTGTCATTTCCAGAAATATCTTATTTGAAATTCAAAAATAAATCTTGTTTAAAAATGAATGTTTCCTACATTATACTCCTAGAAACAACACATCACTTAAAAGATATGATTTTTAGAATTTATAAAACTATCCCCCTGCATAAATCAAATATATTTTTAATACAGAACGTATGTTCTCTTAATTTAACTAATATTCCCTTAAAAATTAAATATACGAATTGACAAATAATGATTATGGAGATTTTTATTATTATTTTTAAATTATTACTTTCAATTTTAATATTTGGCGCATTATTTATAGCAGGGAAATTTATTTTCAATAAATTAGAAGACAGTGAAAATAAGGCTTTAGATCCACTTGAATATTTTCCTGAAGAAGAATTTCAAACAATAACTCAGTTTTTTTACCTGATACTGATGTTAATTTTCTTTATTTTTATCTTATACATAGTGGTAGTTAAAGGAAATGATTTCGTAGGTATTGCTATTTTGCAAGTGATTGTATCATTATATGTTGCTTTAGTTTTAGATTACAGTTCATGGAGCAATAAAATATTATTTTTCCTGTTAATACCATATGAGGCTATTGCAATCCTTGTTTTCAATGAAGCTCTTGCAATATGGCCAATTTATATAATGCATATTCTCGTTTATATGTACTTTATGAAATTTTGTTACGATAGATTTAAGGACTATACTCAAACAAACGGTCTTGGAATTACTATATTACTATTATTCACTTTGATTTTTGTTAGTTTCATCATAACATCAATCGTAGAAGGTGTTGATCCTTTAAATTCATTGGTCATGGTTTCAAATGCATTTACAAGTAACGGTTATGCAATACTTGGAAATTCAGGCATTGGTAAATTGACTTCACTGGTTTTAGTTTGGGGAGGATACATAATATCCGGCGTAGGTACTGCCACATTAACGGCCGCAATTTTACTGAAATATCATAAAAAACGTGAAGACGAATTAAACAAACGTTTGGATGAATTGGAATCTTTAATTAAAAATAATCAGGAATAAGATAATGGATTATATCAAATCCAATATCTTATTTTTTCAATTCAGCTAAATTCTCTTTTAACAGTTTATAAATATTTTCTGCACCAATGATGTCATCATCACTAACCTTCCAGCTTGAAGGGTATAAAATAAATGGTTTAGACTGGTCTCCACCAGCTCCCCCATGACTTCCAACAAGTTCCTCAAAAGCACATACTTCATCAGCTTGCTTATCATAAAAACTGTTAACCAGGATGTCTGGTGTATGTTCAAATGAACTGGTTCTTTTCAAGTGTCTTACGATATTTTCTCCAAATCCTTCAAGAGGGTTTTCACCTTCAATTTCACCACTGTCCAGGAAATAAGTTCCATTTCTGCCAATAGCCAAATCACCGTGTTCCTGAGATTTAACTAAAATAAAACCTATATATTCATTATTTATCAAACCAGGTATCAATTCTGGGAAATAGCTGTTAAGTTCCTCATAGGTTAGTCTTTGACTCCATTGTGTTAGATAAATCATTGCAAGATTTCCTGAAGCTAATACTATGACTTCAGAGTCTGTTAACTCCTGTTGTTCCTTTTCCTCGTTTTTAATTTTTTTCTTGTCTCTTGAAAATGGAGAGGATCCTGCAAAGTGGTCTTCATCTGAACTCATTTTTGCAAATATTGTCATGTCTTCAGGAAGTAAAGATTTGACAAAATCCTCAAATGTCTCACCATATCTTTGGGTGAATGTGGCACCGTTTGTTTGTCCGTGGTCTGATTGAATGACAAACTGGTAGTCCCGAGGACAATATTTGTTTGCATCGGTTAAATGCTTGATTTGCTTGTCCATTTCCCTTAAGGCGAACCATGCATCATTATCTCTGACTCCAGAGTGATGTGCTATTTCATCATAACCCAAGTATGTTGAGTATGCAACATCAACATCTCCAATCATCATGTCTCCAATCAATGTTGAAGTGTTGATTTCCCTCATGAATACATTTGTAGCTGCCCTTGTTGGAATGTAGACTATTCCCCGCTTTATCCTTGGTCTAATATTTTTTACAGAATGCATGATTTGTGAGTAGATTTCACGAATAATATCTGCTAAAAACAAAGCAATTATACGTGCAAAATAGCTTGGATTGGAGAATACTGAGTACCATGCCTTATTGTATAATTTTTTAAATTCCATTATCTTACTGAATGTGAATATTACATTATCAGTATCTCCTGAAAATAGATTTGATCTGCTTGCTCCATTATCAGCAAGCAACCCGTTCCCATTGGAAATTCTTTTTTCCAATTCAGGCACTTTACTGATTCCGGAACATTGCATCATCTGATTACCATTAGCTTTTTCTATCCACCTGAATGCAACAATGCCCTCATTATTTCCATGAAGTATTCCGGCTTGGCTTGCTCCTGTTTGGGATGAGAGGTCAGTTTCCCACATTCTAAGATTGTAATCATCACTTTCAATCATTTCTTTAATGTTAGGCATATATCCTTTTTCAACCGCCTCACATAACACATTATAGGCAAGCCCATCAATTTCAACGATTATTACTCCAGGATAATCTTTAATTTCGTTTTTTCTTTTCTTTTGAGCATCCCTTAAAACAGACCTATAATATGAACTGTCATCTTCAATTGTTATTAATGAGGATAATATTGTTGTAACAGCAGCCATAGCCAATGGAGCAAGAATCAATGCTACATCACTAATTTGTATATCAAATATAGGTGCAAAAAACTGAAGCAATAATCCGTTTAATATCAATGATCCAAAACCGAAGGTTAAAACTAAAAAAGGCATTGCTATTCTTGTTAGAATAGGCCAGAGCACTGCATTAATTAAACTAATGAATAACACTAAAAATAATATGTCATCAAATTGATCAACTGTGACTCCCAATCCTAAAAAGCTTACAAGATATATTCCCAAGACATTTCCAATAAATACAATTAAACTTCTTTTAAAACTTCTTTTGGGAGTTAGTTTTTGTTTAGTAATTTCCATAATAATCACTTGTTAAATATTAAATTGGTAATTTTCCAGTGTATTGCTCTATCGTATTTTTAGCATCATCCAAGTTAACACCGGTTTTTTCTTCCACAGTAGATTTAATATTGCTGCCATTTGCATAGTCATTTGCTTTTGACTGCAAATCCCCAGTCATATTTTCTATAGTTGAAAGAGTGTTTTCCAAATCAGTATTTTCAGGATAAACATTTTTGTACTCTACTGATTTGGCCATGTGAACTGCAATGTCCTTGTCTTTGCAGCAGATTAAAATATTGTCATGAGTGGTTTCATTTGATAAAGGAATGCAATAAAATTTACCGTTATAATTCACTTTAATGATATCAAAAATGTGGATTTCCAATAGTTCATCGGCATTTATCACATAACATGTAACACCATCAATATCCTGTTTTTCTCCATTTTTTATTATTTCCTCAAGGGCATTGAAACCTAATTCGGTTACTTGGAGGAAATTTGGGTCCTCATGATTATTGTAGGTCACCAATATTCCATCGTTCCAATTCCATATTTTGGCTCCCTCAACATTACCTGCGTATTCTGTTTGATTGGCTGGAACTTCTATGGTTGTTCCGTTGGGAGTTATGTCAATTCTTTCATAATTAACTGAGGTTAACATTACAAAAATAACTCCTGCCACTATGATAAGCAGTATTATTCCAATTATAATGATTTTTTTATTGTCCATAAATAACACATCATTCTTTTAATTAAAGTTATTATCTTTTTTCTAGAACAAATATTTAATTGATTTAATAGTATTATTGTTCTAAAATTTAAAAAAAAGAACATACGTTCTCTAAAATTTTAAACAAATATAAATATTACTTTTTAAATAAGATATTAATATCTCTTTTGAGATTAATAATAAATAAGTTAAATGGTGATAAATATGGATATAATGGATATAATTAAGGATTCTTTTGTATTCCCATCAAAAAACATGAAACTTTTATTAATTTTTGAACTATTGTCAATAATAGCAGGAGCATTTTCCGTTATTGGAACAATAGTATACGTGTTAGGAATTATTACTCCCGAATGTTTCATGTGGGGAGGAATTGCAGTTATAGTTTCAATGTTAATAGGATGGGTACTGTCAGGTTATTTAATTAGTGTTATTAAATCCGGAATTGAACTTGATGACGATGTTCCCGAATTTGAATGGTGGGATAATTTCAATAATGGTTTTAATTATTTTATTGTTTCAATCGTCTACTATATAATTCCTGCTTTTATTGTTGTAGTTGTAGGATACCTTACAAATATCTTTGGCAATGCTATAGTCGTCGCTCAGGAAATTATTACACAAGCTCTAAATGTTTATATGGGTGCTTCTACTGTTTATATATCTGAAGCAATGACTCAAGCAATAGCCAATTTGGCCGTATCTTTAGCTATAACTGCTACTGTTGCTATAGTTTTATTTGTAATCTTTTCATTCCTTCAGACTATGGCTGGAGCAAGATTAGCAAATACTGGCAGTTTGACCGAGGCTTTAAATATTTTTGAATCAGCAAAAGACATTAGAAGAATTGGTATTGGCAAAGTAATTATATTAATCTTATTGGTTATCATAATTGTTGCAGTTATTGAAATGATTTTATCAGCTATTTATAGCTATGTACCAATCTTATCAATTCTTTCAATTATAATAACTCCATACTTAGCATTCTTTACCCAAAGAGCTATTGGATTATTATATTCAGATATAGCTTAATTATTAAGCTATATTTTTTCTTTTTTAGATTAATCAACTATTAAAACCCATTATTCTTTTTTTAACTCAATTCAATCAAAAAAGTATACTAAAATAAAACGTGAAAATTTACAAAAAAAATAAAAAAAAATGAGAAAATTAATAAAATATTATTTTCTCTTATTTAATGGTTATTTTAACTGTTTTTTTAATTGCTTTATAGTTTTTATCTCCTTTAAATATGATTTTTGCTGTGTATTTGCCTTTTTTGGTTAATTTTTTGATTTTAAAGATTGCTTGTCCTTTAGCATTAGTAGTTGTTTTAATTGTTTTCTTGTATTTTTTACCTTTGATTGTAATATATACTTTGACTTTAGACACAGCCTTATTACCAGTTTTAAGTGTTATAGTATATTTTTTAACTTTAACTTTGGATTTAAAGGTTTTTTTACTTGCAATTATTTTTGTCACTTTAGGTGAAACCTTGTTTTGTTGATTTTTTAAATTATTTATTTGTTCAGTTAAAAGTGTTATTTGACTTTGTGCTTGTTGTAGTGCAGTTTGATTGCTTTTCAAGTTCTTTTGTAATGTTTGTATTAGGTCTTGTGCTTCTTTTAGTGCTGTTTGGTTGTTTGTTAGGTTGTTTTGTAATCCTTTTATTGTAGAATTTAGGCTTTCTATTTGATCTTGTGCTTCTTTTAGTGCTGTTGGGTCATTTTCTAAGGCTCCTTCTAGTGTTTTTATTCTATCTTGTGCATTTTGTAATGCTGTTTGATTGTTTTTAAGGTCGTTTTGTAGTTTTTGTATTTGGTCTTGTGCTTCTTTTAGTGCTGTTTGATTACTTGTTAGGTTGTTTTGTAATTCTTTTATTGATGCGTTTAAGTTTTCTATTTGGTCTTGTGCTTCTTTTAGTGCTGTTTGATTACTTGTTAGGTTGTTTTGTAATTCTTTTATTGTAGCATTTAGGCTTTCAATTTGGTCTTGTGCTTCTTTTAGTGCTGTTTGATTACTTGTTAAGTTATTTTTCAGTTCTTCAATATGATTTTGTGCATCTTGTAGAGCAGTCTTATTGTTTTCCAAATTGGATAGTAATTCTTTTATTGTAGAATTTAAGCTTTCAATTTGGTCTTGTGCTTCTTTTAGTGCTGTTTGATTACTTGTTAAGTTACTTTTTAGTTCTTCAATATGATTTTGTGCATCCTGCAATGCTGTCTGATTATTTGTGAGGTTGTTTTGTAATTCTTTTATTTGATTAGTTAGGTTTTCAATTTTTGTTTTAAGTTCTTCTTCCAATTCTGCTATTTTCTTATCTTTGTCTAACTCTACGTTAAAGTTTATTGTTATTTGTGATGCGTCATAGTTTTCTGTTTCAGGGAATTTTACTGTTATTGTATATTCTCCAGCGGTTAATGTATCATCTGTAATTATTCCACTGATAGTGTTTTTAGTGATGTCTCCAGTTATTTGTATATTTGCATTAGGTATTGGTGTCTCTGTTAATGCATTTAGAACTGTGATGTTTATTTGCAGATTTCCTTCTGTATTGTTAATAATATTGTATATTATATTGGTGCTTTTTTCATCTTTTATGTTTAATGTGAATTCGGTTGAAGAAGGATATGCGTATTCAGCAAAATAAGTTATGTTAATGGTATATGATGAATTAAGAGCACCATACATGCTTTCCAGTGCATCAACCAGTGATGCTGTTGATATTTTATATCCGTTTCTCACATTGTAATAAACGGACAATAACTTGTAGCTGTCTTGATCTTTCACGGTTACGTTTATTGTTCCGGTTAGGTCACTCTTATCTATGATTGCTAATGGTATTTTAGTATTTGTTCCTTCAGCATATTCATAACTTGCCTCAGGTGTGCTTATTTGTGATTCACCGATTACATAAAATGTAATATTGTCTGACTTCTGGTCTAAAACAGTAAAGTATGCTGTGTGAGGTCCAGGTTTTAAATTGCTTAAGGTTATATCTTCATAGTTGGTTGTTCTGTTTTCACCATCAATGTAGAATGTTATGCCTCTTAGTCCTGTTTTAATGTCCTTATAATATTGAGGATTTTTGAGTGCGATATCATAGCTTAATATTATATCCTCAGTGGCATTGAATGTGTTTCTGCCATCTTTGATGAGTAATGTTAATCCGGTAATGCGAAGGTCTGTTGATATATAAGTGTTGTTTACATATGTTCCTGTCCAAAAACCTCCTAAATCAATTGTTTCTTGTGTATCTCCATGGTTATTGGTAAATATGTTTCCGGTAGCATTCAAATATCCTGTAAAGTATATTGCTCCACCACTAACATATGTTCCCTTTGCAATATTGTTTGTAAAGTTTGAATAACTTATATGCTGATATTTGTCCTGCTCACTGATACTATCAGAGACCGTATTAGTGTATAATGCTCCTCCACGATCACCTATTTCGTTGTTTTCAAATACACATTCGGTAATGAACATAATACCATACTTGTTACATACTGCTCCTCCCAAATCTCTGGCCTTATTGCCTTTAAAGGTGGATTTGGTTATTGTAAATTTTTTATTGTAACTTATGATTGCTCCACCGTCATAGTATGCAGTGTTGTTTTCAAATAGTGAATTGTTGACTGTTAATTGACCATTGGTGTTGTATATTCCACCTCCACGCTTTGCCGCATCATTATTTGTGAATATTGCATTGTCAATTATTACTGTTCCTTCTTTGGTGATGTATATTGCTGCTCCATTTTCACTTGCTTTGTTGTGTGTTAAGTTGGAGTAGGTTATTGTCAGATTACCAGAATCAACATATATTGCTCCACCCATATTTGCGTTAGCGTTTATTAAGTTTAAATTTTTTATAATCACAACTGCTCCTGAGACAATATTAAATATTCTTGCCTGACCATTTCCACTAATTGTTTTTCCTTTACCATCAATAGTTATTGATTTATTAATAATAATTCCATCTTTTAATTCGGAATCTGAACTTCCATCATAAGTATAATCATTATCCAATACTATTTCCAAATCAGTTGCTTCGTTAATTGTTTTATTCAATGCCTTGAAGGAGGTTTCACTATAATCTTCCTTGAGAATAGTTTCATCATTACTGCTTTTAACTGCTTTTTCATCATCCTGTGCTAAAACAGCACTTGTATCGTCATTTACATCACTACTTACTACTGTATCATTATCTGCTGCACAAACAGCACCTATCATTAATAGACCTAGTAAGAGCAGCGTAATAATAAATGTCTTTTTTATTTTCATTTAATCACCTTTAATCATTTTAATTTATAATTTTTTTATTATAACAAGGGCATCCGCCAAAACTAATTTTTTTATTTTTAATTTTTTATAACTGTGTTATATATTTCTTGTTTTTTTAATTTTTTTAGTTAAATCTAAT
>NZ_JAFUHT010000088.1 GCF_017468685.1 Methanobrevibacter sp. | reverse complement strand
TGTAAACGCTCAAAATTCATTATTTTTAAGTAATAATAATGATGATTCAATGTATCAAGTCTCATTAATGCAGGCTTTCATGCATGGAGAATATGATGGAGTAATCACTGTAGGCGATTTCAAATCACATGGTGATATAGGTCTTGGAACATTTGAAGGAGTAAACGGTGAAATGATAGTCTTGGACGGTGTTGTTTATCAGGCCGCCTCTGACGGAAGCATTAATGTCATGTCAGATGATGAAAAAGTACCATTTGGTACAATCACCAACTTTGATGAAGATGGAAAAATAGATAACATTACTGCAAAGGACTTTGACGATTTAACCAGTCAATTGGACAAGGAAATCACCAAATATGGTACAAACAACATGTACATAATCAAAATCACAGGTGATTTTTCAAAAATTACCGTCAGAAGTGTTGAAAAGCAGGAAAAACCATACAAAGAATTCACCGATGTGGCTGCAGTGGATCAAAAGATATTTAACCATACTGAACAGACTGGAACAATTGTAGCAGTGTATTTCCCCGATTATATGAATGAATTGAACATGCACGGCTGGCATCTTCACTTCCTGTCTGATGACAAGACAAAAGGAGGTCACGTCCTAAATTTAACCGATTTCAATGGATCAGGTCAAGTTGATGAAATCCATGAATTCAAAATGATACTTCCAACCGATGATTCATTTGCAAAAATGAATTTCACCGAAGACATGACCAGCAAAATCAGTAGCGTGGAATAACTCTTTTGAGTTATTCTCTTTTTTCATTATTTTTTAGAATAAAACAATTTTGAAAATTATTTATTACCATAAATAGGAGAATAATGAGTCATGAAATACAAAAAAAAGCATAATCATATTAGTGCTTGCTATTTTTTTATTCAGTATAACTAGCGTATGTGCCAGTGATGCAAACGATACTTTAATAGAATTGCCACAAGCAGATGCTGATGAAATAGTGTTTGTTGAGGAAACTGAATTAATCAGTTTAACAGAAAATGAAGAAATAACACATGAGGAAATGTAGGAACATTTTCTGAATTGCAAAATAATATTACTGAAAAATATGGCTCAACATTAATATTAACTAAAGATTATGAATCTGGAGACGATTTTGAGTCTAATGGAATCATTATTAACCAATCAATAACAATTGATAGGCAAGGCCATAAAATCGATGCACAGGGAAAATCAAGAATATTCAAAATAACTGCAGACAATGTAATACTGAAAAATATAAATTTCATTAATGGTAACACAACAATGCAAGGTGGTGCAGTTCACTTTGAAAAATCTGGTACTGTGAGTGATTGTAATTTCACAAACAACAAAGCAACATATATTGCTGCTTTTGGTGGGCAATCTATATGAATTCCGGTTATGTGACCAATTGTAATTTTGTTAATAATTATGCATATAATGACGGGGTTTCTGTTTTCTTCATGAATGATGGTGTTATGACTAATTGTAATTTTACAGGTAACACTGCAATGTATGGTGGTGCAGCTTACTTTGGTTATTCAAGTTCTGTTAATGTTGTAGATTGTAATTTTATAAACAACACTGCAACATGAGAGGGCAGTGCCATATATATGGATTCTGGAAGTATTAAAAATTGCAATTTCGCAGATAATGCTGCAGAATATGGTGATGCTGTTTACTTAAATAATGCAAGTAGTTTAATTAATTGTAATTTCAATAATAATTCTGCAAGTGAACTTGGATGTACTGTTTACGTTTACGGTGAATGTAATTTAACTGATTGTAATTTTACTAACAACCTTGCTTCAGATGATGGTGGTGCTATCTATACTGATTCTGGGTTTGTGACCAATTGTAATTTTACTAATAACTCTGCTAGTAATGGTGGTGCAGTTTACTTCTATAGTAATGGTGAAATGACAAATTGTAATTTCACTAGCAACAATACAACTCAAAATGGAGGTGCTACCTACTTCGATTAAAGTTCAAATAGTAAGACTATAAATAGAAGTTTAAATAGTAAAAATAGGAATAATTTTCCAGTGTTTAAAACGTATATTAGCTATTGAATTATTCAAAACAAAATAAATAATCTATTTCTGGTCTGGGGAGGTTATTTGTTGTCCGGTGTAGGTACAGCAACATTAACTGCAGCCATTTTGACCAGAAATTTCAATGAAAAATTTGATGAGGTCGAAGAGATGATTAAAAAGAATAATGATGATTAGTTAATTATTCTTTTATTGTTAAAAAATGTATAAGCTAATTATGTATTCATCAGGGAAAAAATGCATTATATGACCTTAGTTCTTTTTAATGTGATTTTAATTATTTGATTTAATCTGTTAATGTCGTAGGGTTTTGTAACATATTGATATAAGCATTCCACATTAGATTTTTCAAAAGTATCTGAATCTATGTATCCTGTTAGGTAAATAACCGGTATATTTAAAGGAGCAATTTTATTTGCAACTTCACTACCACTTATGTTATCCTTTAATTTAATATCCATTAAAATAATGTCAGGTGTTGTTTTAAATACTAGATCAATTGCATCCTGACCTTTATCTAAAATGCCAATGATTTCATATCCTAATTCTTCTAAGTTGTATTTCAAATCTAGGGCTGTGATTGCATCATCTTCAACAATTAATATCTTTTCATTCATAATTTATCCTCATTAATAATTTAAATGTCTCCTTATTCAGTTCATAGTGACATGTGAATGTATTTTAGCAATTGGTTAATTTGTTAAACATTTTTTTGTTAAATTAAAAAAATTTTTTATAGTTAACTTTTTCTTTTAAATCCAATAAGGGCAATCCTACTAGTTTGGCAGTTCGGCAGGCATGGTAATAATCATTCATTTTCCAAGGCCAATGCCTTTTGATAACTTCATCTCTCAATTCCAAAAGATTAGTTGAAATTAACTTTTCACATTTTTCTTCATTAATATATTTCCAGTATTCTACCTTTTCTGCCTTAAAGCAAACATAAACTCTGTAAAAACCTGTTATCTCCCATTGACAACCATCATCATTTTTTCTTGTTCTGGGTATTTTATACCTGCTTTTTTTATTATCTTCCTCAAAATATTCTTTTAAGATAACCATATCTAAAACCTATCTAATTTGTATTCAATAATCAATAGTGGTTTTTTTAGTTTTACTATTTTCACAATAACATCAACCACATTAATCTCTCCACTTATATTATCAACCCTTGTTCCAATAAAGCAGTATACAACACCCATAAAAAACACAAATTCAAAATAAAGAGTATTGTTAAAATAATCAATCATAACACTATCCAAAACATTATTTTTATACTCCAAATTTTCTAATTATTAATATTTCTCCAATTTCAGTTTTTACACGAATAAATATCAATTTGCATAATTAACATCTTCAGGTTTAAAACGTGAATTAGCTAATGAATTTTCCAAATCAAAATTAATTTTTTTGTATTCGTGCATTAAACAATTAAATAATTTATAGTTATTAAATCTTGTGGAAAACGAACCTTCTGTAATATAGGGAACAAATGTTCTGTTATAAAGTATATTTGCAAATATACTCACAGTTTTTGTGTATCAAACTTCAAAAATATAATAAAACAACAAAAAGGAAAATTATATCTTTAAAACGTATATTAGTTATTGAATTATTCAAAACCTAATCGCAAAAGTTTAAATTATAACTCTTTAAGTTCTTCACTTATGAGTTGATCATCCTCATCAAAAACCTGCTCTAAAACATGAGAAGCAACAACTTTATGGGATCTAACGAATTTACCTTCATCTTCCGTGAGATAAATCATAATTTATAATCCCATTGTGAAAAATGAATCATAAAGTTATTGATATGGTTGATGATTAGTATGTTTTTTGGTTGATGATTATTTTTTTTAAATTCCTTAAATTACTTATTTAATGATTTAAAGCATTTTAATGAAAAATAAAAAAATGGTGTTGGTTGATGATTAAGGTTGATGATTAACGTTTTGATGAAAAAATTTATTTTAATATATATTCTGTATTTCTACCGTTTCCAGTGCTTTTAATTAATTCTTTATTTTTCAATTTTCTAATAATTTTATAACTGGCCTGAGGAGAAATGCTTAACATCTCTTGAATATCCTTATTTTGTATATGCTTTTTTTCTTCAAGAAGAGTCAATACAGAAATTTCATTGGGAGTTAATTAAATTGTATTGTCATATTTTGATGTTATTTGAGCTAAATTCAATACTTCAGATTTAACTTTATCAATTGAATATAGCACTCCTTGACAGAAATATTCCAACCAATTTGTTAAATCATGGTTCTTATCTGCACTTTTCAGTGCATCAACATAAGCCTGCCTATCTTGATTGTAATATTCATCTAATGTGAAGTAGTTATCAATATTAAACTTATGGATTGACAGTATTAATGTTGCCATAAGTCTGCTGGTACGTCCGTTTCCATCTATAAATGGGTGGATACGTACTAATTCATAATGAAGGATTCCTGCGATAATGACCGGATACATCATCTGTTGAATTGTTTAACCAGTCCAATAATTCATCTATCAAACCCGGTACTTTATAAGCATCTGGAGGAATATAATTGATTTTTTTAGTATGTAAATTACCAATGAATACTCGTGTGTCTCTGAATTTACCTTCATATTCTGAATCTTTTAATAAGTATTTAGTGAGATCTTTATGCACAGATAAAATTGTATTTAGAGTAATGATTTTATCAGAATATTTATTTAAATTGTTTAATGCATTGAAATAATTTAATATTTCCTGTTCTGCTTTTGTTGTTGGTTTTTGATTGTTATTGATTAATGTTTTCACTTCATCTAAGTTTAAAGGATTCCCTTCAATTGATGTTGAATAATGTGAAGACTTAATAAGAGCATCCTGTTTCAATTTAGTGTCATATAAAGGAATTATTTTTGCATTGCTAATAATTTCTTTAGCTGAAGCTATTTCAGCAATATAATTTACAATTTTATTAGTGTACCTAAACTGCGGCTCTAACATATTATCAACTTATTTTTTAATTATTATAATTATATGTGGTTGATGATTAAGTATTTTTTGGTTGATGATTAATTTTTTAAAATTCATTAAATTACTTATTTCATGATTTAAAGCATTTTAATGAAAAATAAAAAAATAGTGTTGGTTGATGATTAAGGTTGATGATTATGGTCGAAGTCATATAAACTGTAATCTAAAGGTTGTTTGTTAGAAAAATTGGAATAATTGAATATTTGGTTTGTGAAAAATCCATACTGTATTGATGATATTGTATTCTTTAATCATAATAATATTTTCATACAGTCACAGTTTCAAAGCATTCATTATTGATGAAATTCATATCATATTAACTAATTTATCATGCAAGAGATTACTGAATTATTGGCATTCGATGGCCTGCCAAGTTATTTCAAAATTTTTCTCAAAAATGACATCATCATCATTTGCGGAAATTAACCAAAGACCTTGAATTCCCATATACATACTATGCAATGATTCTACAATATTTTCAGTTGATAAATCTTGTCTGATTTCATTTTGCATTTTGCCATCTTCGACAAGGCCGGTTAAAAATATTCTAATATCATTTCCGGTTTGTGAAATTATCCTGTTAACTTCATCATGAGCATAACCTGTTGCGGTTAAAAGAAGTATTACATCTCCATAATTAATTTTTTCATCGATGCTTTCAATTTCCACACCGTTTATGTATTGATGTAAAATATAAAACAATGTATCATGGATTTTATCCCTTGAGGACCCTTCAAGGAGGATTTCATCAAAATCTATTTTAATATAATCCACCATATACTTTTGTAAAATCGCTTCAAACATCTCACTTTTATCTGAAAAATAATAATATATACCACCAGTTGTCAATCCTGTAGCATCTCGAATTTCCCTAATTGAAATATCAATTGTACCTTTATTCAATATTAATTTAAGTGTTTTATCAAGAATCAAATCTTTGCTGTTCATCTAACCACATCATATTTTTAATAATTAATTATTCTCTGAATCTTATCTTTTCCCATTCAAAATTAAAATTACCTTCAAATGAGGAAACCATATCATCAAGTAAATATACCTCCCATTTATACTGAATTCCTACGTACATGATAAGTAATGACTCTGCAATGTCTTCGGCTGAGAAGTCTTGTCGGATTTCCTTGTTTTTTTGACATTCATTAATAATTTCTGTAAAAAATTCCTTCAATTCTTGTAAGGCACTATGCAGAAACTCCAGGGAATTTTCATGAGCAAAACCTTTTGCAGTTAAAATCAACAATATGAATCTGTAGTCTATTTCCTCATCAATCGATTCAATCTTGATTCCTGTTTGTTTTTGCTTAAAAATTTCCACCATAACATCATGGATTTTCTCCTTTGCATTTCCCTTTATCTGCCGGAGTTGGTCCATATTGAATTTAAAATAATTTATAAAATATCTTTCAATAATTTCATCATATATCTCTTCTTTATTTGAAAAATAGTGATAAATTCCACCGATAGCAATTCCTGATGCCTCACTGATTTGTCTAATTGAAACGATAGAGTTTTCATTTTCTATCATTAATTTTAAAGTATTTTCTAAAATTAATTTTTTTGTATT
>NZ_JAFUHT010000087.1 GCF_017468685.1 Methanobrevibacter sp. | reverse complement strand
GATTCACTTAAGGAATTTACAGTTGGATATCTCTTTAACGAAAACATGGTGAAATCATTGGAAGACATCAAGAAAATCGAGATTGACGGACCTCAAATCAATGTTGAAATCGACGACACATTGCTTAAAACAAACGAAACAGTTCTCTGCTCAGATTCCGCAGGAGGCTGGAGAAGCAAAATCAAGGATGTGAACCCCGTTGAATCTGACTTCCAGGTAAACGTCCATGAATTGATTGACCGCATTGAAGAGCTTAAGGATAATGCTGAAATCTGGCAGGCAACAGGAGGCACACACGTTGCGGGAATTGTTTATAAAGATCAGTTTGTTGTAAAAGAGGACGTCAGCCGTCATGTAGCAGTGGATAAGGTAATCGGTTATGGAATCCTCCATGACTTTGACTTGAAAAATTCATATGTGATATACAGCGGCAGGATGCCTGCAGACATGGTAATCAAGATGACAAGGGCAGGAGTGCCAATCCTTGCATCAAACGCAGCCCCCGCTAATTCAGGATACAATATTGCAAAAAAAGGAAATATTACTTTGGTTGGATTCCTAAGAGGCCAACGCTGTAATATCTATAATAATCAAAACAGAGTAATTTTTGACTAAATTACTCTAAAACAGTGTGTCTTGCTTTTAAGTCACTTTCAGTTTGATGCATTTTTTCCATCAATTCGGAAACGATAGCATCCAGGAACACTAAAGTGGTCAGTTCAAAAGCGGTTCCTAAAGGAGTTAATGAAGTATAGTTTCCGTGGATTTGACGTTTGATATAGTTTTCATCATCCACTTCTTTTTTGGTTCTTCCTTTAACAAGAATGTAACTGTCACATAATTGTCCTAATGTAGAATCAGGATAAGATGTTAAAGCAAGAACTTTTGAACCTCTATTTTTAGCGATTTTAGCAGCAGAAACGATAGTGTTAGTTTCTCCAGAACCTGAAATTGCAATAATACAGTCATCTTCATAAATTGCTGGAGAGATGGTTTCACCAACCACATAAGCACTTAAACCTAAATGCATTAATCTCATTGCAAATGCTTTTGCAGCAAGACCTGATCTTCCTGCTCCTGTAACAAAGATGTTTTTGGAGCCTATGATTATGTCCTCGAATTTTTCAATAGCTTCTTCATCCAAATATTCTTCTGCACTTTTTATGTTATCCAATATAGCGTGAATAGAGGTTTTCATTATTTCCATTTTATCTAACCTATAAATCGATATTATTATTTATGATTGAAATTTTATTTATGAATTTATTTAATTTAAATTGTAATTATATTTTTATTCATATTTTTTATTCTTTATTTTATGCTTCATTTAAAGCTTTGTAAACACTGATTGTTCCATTAGCGAATCCAGCGAATAAATATTCTTTGCTTTTATCATATGTAAGAGAAAGACAAGCTCCATTTTCATTATCTTCAAATTCTGGTTTTTTTCCTCCTTTAATTTTTCTTATTTGAAGTCCTTTGTTAGTTCCCAAAGCATAAATTTGGAAGAATTTTGATTCGAATAATATAGCATTAATATCAGTTCCAGTTTCGATAACTTGTTTTGCATCACTTTCATTTTCATTACCTTTATCTTCAATATTTAATACTTTTATTGTTCCATTTTTATAAGCGATGAATAAGAAATCTCCATCATCATCAGTACTTAAAGAAGTTACGGCATATTCTCCTCCAGGAATTTCTCTTTCAATATTATATTCACTATTTAATATTTTCACAGATCCATCCCAACTTCCAACAGCAATATAATTTGTTTTTTTTCTGTTAATATTGAGAATGCAACTAACCCAACCTCTGAATTGATTATTATCGAATCTTTTTTCTCCTTTTGTATTCCAATATTTTAAAGAATTATCCATACCACCAGAGAAAATTAATCTTTCATCGTGTGAAAAAGCAATGCAAAGAACATCTTTAGTATGTCCTTTGAAAATAAGATCAGATCTTGCTGAAGGTATATCCCATAATCTGATAGTTTTATCCCAAGAAGCAGAAACTAATTTAGTACTATCAGAATTTAAAGCTAAAGAAGATACAAAATGATTATGACCATGGAGGGATTTTAATGGTTGTCCAACAATATATTTTCTTATTTCTTTTGGTTGTCCTTCTTCGACTTCTTCTTCATCAAGTTTTGTTATAATTTCTTTTGGCTCATCTAAACTCAATTTCCATCTTATAATTGATTTATCTCTTGAACCAGAAATTAAAAGGGGTGCTCCGTTTTCATCAACACCACATACTAATGATGTAACAGCTCCACCATGTCCTTCAAGAACTCCGATTTTTTCGAAAGAGAATTGATCTTTATTATCATCTTTACTCATTTGTATCTTTGAAATAAAATAAATATTAATTTTATTTTAATTATTTAAATTAATTAAATTTTTTTAAAATTAATATTTTTTGTTTTTTGAAAAGGCAATTGGGGATTGGGGATTGGGG
>NZ_JAFUHT010000086.1 GCF_017468685.1 Methanobrevibacter sp. | reverse complement strand
CCCTCGAAAGAAACAAACTCGTTGACAAAGTCCACTTTTTAGACCAAAAATGCAACGCATACCACAAAGAAGTATTAGAAATCACTCATATGGGCATGTGGGACTTCGCAGACAAATACTGCAGTGACTCCCAAGTGGAAGCAGATGCAAGACTATTCGCAAAAGAATTACTCCACTCAAGAGTAACTGGCGAATACAAAAACAATGAACTTGCTGCACGAATTGCTGAAGAGGAATTCATCAACCAAGGCGAAGCACACTACGAAGCAACCTGGAACATTAACTGCGGAGATGATTTCTAATGTCATCCCCACTCTTTTTAGAAAAAACCGAAAAAGACACCTATCAAGTGGTAACCATCAGAGATGAAGTTATCGGCGAAGGAAGAATGCCAGACACTGCAATCAAATCCGCAAGGGCAAAAGGTCACAAAGAAGATATCTTTTTCGGAAGCGGATATGCAACACTTGAAACCGATGACTTATTCAGTGAAGCTGAATTAATCGCTGAATTATCACAGCTTGCAGGTATGAAAATATTAGATGCCTACGATGATGACATGAGACCAATAGGTTTCAGAATGGAGTTGAGAGAATGAAAACCACCTCTAAACTTTTTTTAGATCAATCATATGTGATTGATGGTGTTGAACTTACTGGTGAAGAAATCAGGGATGCGATCATTGACGCTGCATTCCTCAAAGGCAGACTTTCAGAGTTACTTGGAGGTGAATGGGTATGAGTTGGTATAATAGTCCAATGACTGACATTGAATACAGTGACCTTGAGTACTTTGAATGCCCATACAATCACGAATGCGATGGTTGTGAATACGATTGTGAGGATGATGACTTATGAGTTGGTTAAAATGCTTACATGTGGGTAACGGTACCGCATTAGTCAAAAGCAACCGTAGTGGTAAAAGCTTCCCAGTAACCATACAAGAAGAAATCAAATTCCTTGTACATCAAGGAGATTACTTACAAGTAATTAAATCAAATGTTACTGGAGAATGGACTGCCATTGATTATATGGCAATGATTGGAGGCGATTTACAATGAATCAACCAGCAAGACTACACAAAAAAGAAGCTAACGTTTCTCCTGTAAATAAATTATTTGACATGATTGAAGCATGGGTACAATCCCATGCTCTTTTATGTTTGTTCGTACTGTTCAGTGCTTTAATGGCATTATTCGTTGTATTAATGTTTGCCATTGTAGGAGTATCCGCAACAGACAGTGGAGTAACCTATAACGCAATGGACAGAATAATCTAAAGGTCATTTAATTGACAAACTGTGGAGTATTTTCACCCCCTTATTAAAATTAAAAAAAAATAATTCCCGAAATAGAAAATCGTTAGATATCTGGAAAATACTCCACATAATCATTCCAATGGAGGTACTGAAACTTATGAAATACTTAACCAATAACTTCAGCTTGAACATGGTAGATGTGAATGCACCTTACACTTTACAGGTAATCCCATTAACCCAATTACGTTTCAAAGTTGAATCAAAAACTGCTGTGAATAGATTATCACAGATCGACATTTGTCAAGAATTAGACTTATTCCCTCAGAGAGGTAATGTGTCTGCAAGTATTGGTGATGAAATATTTGTTGCACAATACAAAGATGGGGAATTAACCTACCGTAAAATCATTATTGTTGGTGATATACAATGATAGATACCGAATTAGACAATAGAATTGAAGAAACAGTGTTAAAAACACTTAAAAAATATGGAGTAGTTCCATCTAATGGTGGACAAACTACACTCACCTTAAACGATGTGGATGTAGGTCCTGAAATGGAGGAATTCATGCAAGACAAACAATGTCTTGTATGGTTAGGCTCTAATGAAAAAGGAGCAGAGCAAGGCGTAAAATGCAATCAATTTTATGTCACTTCTCGTGGCTCTATGAAAGTTGAAATGATAATCCCATTATACTTCGAGGAAGTGTTTAATATCTGGGAAGCCTACTTCAAAGGAAACTCCCTTGAAGACATATTTTTCACAGTACTCTTCGAAGAAGAAGATGTAGGATTATCCCATCTAAGATTAGTAATATGGGCATTATTACATGGTAAGTGTAACTATGTACTAAAATTCATTAAAGAAACCAGATACGATTTCGATTTCAAGAAATATGAGGGGAGATACTGAAAATGGATACATTAGATCAATGGGTTACCAACCCTGTAACTGAAGTGAAAAAACCGTTAAGTTTCAGTGATGAACACATAGAAGACCTTTATGCTGATAGTCATGGAAACCTAATGGATGAAATTTACGATGCACAAATTAAAGCTTTTTTAGCAGAAGAAAAAGCAGAAAAAGAAGCTCACAAAGAGTACACTAAAAGAAATTATATTAGAGTAGGTGAATAAAATGGTTAGAATTAAAGAAAAAACCCAAGATGCAGATGCAGTAACAAGCACTACCTTTTTAACAAGTATTAACTCATGGTACAAGGAAGATGGAATTAAAGTAGGTGTCGAAAAAGTCGGCAACCTTTACCCTAACAAGAATGACAAAAAGAAATGGGGGGTAGCAGTCACTTTATCCATTCTTGATGACATGGAAAAATGCAGAGCAAGAGTTATAGGGGATGATGGAAAAGTTGTAATGGTTGAAGATGAAACCACTGGGGAAGAAAGACCGAAAATGGAAATCATCGAAGACCCTGATGAAGTAACTTTCTTCTTCAATGTACGTATTGAAGATAAAGAAAAAAAAGAATTCAGTGTTAACCCTAAAGCATCATGCTTCCCATTATTTAATTTTGCATTCCAAGCTACTGGTGATTTACCTGAAGATAATGACAAAGGATTCATCTGCAATATTGATGAATTGAAAAACTCATTAAGAGGCATAGAATTTAAAGCAAAAGCTAAAAAAGAAAGTTTTAGTGGAGGAAATCCTTACTGGGTAATTATCCCCTCTGTAGCTGTTGATGTTGAAGAAGTTTACTAAAAAAAACTTCTTTTTATTATTTTTTTGGAGCATATTATGACTTATATTAATATATTAAATGAAGACACCCAAGTACAATGTACAAAACAAGGGAAATCCTATTTTTATGACATTAAGGAAGATGGTTCTGAATTTAACATAGGTAAACATGATAAATCTCCATTAGAATTAAGCAGACACACAAACATAGGTAAACAAATATTCCAAAGAATAAGTGACAATCTAACCCCAAAACAAAGAAAAACTGCAGACTTGGACAAGATGTTCCGTTTAATAATGGAAGACCTTGAAAAGGACATTAACCGACAAGTTAAAGAAGCAGAAAAAGCAGCTAAAAAAGAAGTTGAAGAGTTAGAAGTAGAATACGAAGAACACTATGCTCGTTTTGTTAATAACTGTAATAAATACCACCTTACACCATTACAATATATTATCCGTGTTTTTGAAGGATTAGGTGTTGATGCTCAAATTGAAATGTTTAAATCATTAAACGGATTCCTTCAAACATTCCTTGGTTTAAAAGGAACTAATGTAATCGGTGTCGGAAGTCAAAGTAGTGGAAAAACACATTGTCTTGAGAAACCTTTAGACTGTATCCCTGAAGAATATGTGCATAAAGGTACATTTACTAAAGCGTATTTCTTTGATATGTATAGTGGACAAGATCTAACTGGACACATATTTTATCTTGGAGATTTAGGTGGAGTCCATGATGATGAAAACACTATTGTTTCCAGGGATATATTGAAACAGTTAACTACAGATGGTTGGATTTCAAGAGGTTTGAAAGATGATGAAGATGGTGGCGTGAAAGATATTGTTACTGGTTTTCCAGCAATAGCTTACACTACGGTATCTGAGGAAATTATCAATGAACAGGAACGTAGTAGGAGTATTATTATCAGACCTCCTGATGTTGACCAAAGACGATTAATGATATTTGATAGTTTTCTTGAGTCCCCTGGTGAATTATGGGAACTTCAACAAACTATTGAAGAAGATAAAATGAGTATTACTGGTTTTGTATGGTGGTTGAAGAAGGAGATTGATAACTCCGAATTATTTAATCCGTTCATGTTCTGTGTACAAAGGTACCTTGCAAACATGCCGGATTTTAATCGTAAAATTAAGGAATTCAATATGCTTTTAAAAATCATCTGTATTCTCAATGAATCATATAGTTTAACTCATACTATTTACTGTGATTTCACACAAGAAAACATTGAGGATATTGAAATCACTACCAAAATGTACCTTCCAAGTAAACAAGATGTGATTGATGCATTAACATTATTTGAAGGTAGTACTGGATTATTACCATCTGAAATTGCATTGACTAAAGGAATTCTTAAAAAATATACTGAATTCCCATATACTACTATTCCTGAAGAGTGTCATGAGTTAGATGAGAATTCTACCTTTGAAGAAATTGTACAGTATAATGCGATTTTGTCAAGTAATGATGGTGATAAACCTTACCATGTTATGGATCTATTACTTGATGAGGATACTGGGAAGTATTATCTTGAGGGTTATGCTGATGCAATTGAAGGGGATGATGGTGAAAATATCTATTGTTTCTTTACTATTGATGACATTAAGCATAATAGTAGTAATCAGAGATGGTATAGAGAAGTTAAAGATGAATTGTCTAATAAACTGTATAAGTTATGGAGTTTTGGAATTCTTGTGAGAGTTGGTCAGAATATTGCAGGTAGAAATGTTTATGGTATTGGTGAAAACGTGGATGAGAAAGTCAATAATATCAATCCGGTTTTTGCTAAGAAAGATATTGATGCTGCAATGACTGTTTTTCATGAGAAGTATCCTGGTTTATCTGATGAGTTTGATGAGTTTGTGAATAATCAAAAGCAGTTACGGATTAAGAAAACTAACTTTGAGATTAAGGATAATCATTTGTATGATTTGCAGTGGAATCATGTTAAGGTGTGAGTGTGTGTCTGTGTATAGTGGAGATGAAAATGGCGAAAATTGTTTAAATCGTTTCTTTTTGGAAAAGGAGCTTTATTTGCCATTTTCACTTGTACAGTTGGGTAGGGTTCTTGTACATTCCGACCCTACTTTTTGTACATTTACACTTGATTTTGTACAAATGCTCCGTAAGATTGTACAATTGGGCATATGTTTTTGTACAATTGCATTTTGTACTATTGGTTATATCTGTTGTACTTTTGGTTTAAATTTATGTACAATTGGTTATGGTTCTTGTACATTTGGTTATCTGTTATGTACAAATGGAGTGAAACAATGATAGATTACGAATTAATCTATGAAAGGAAACAGCATTATCTTACAATCCCTCAGGATAATAATCGTAAGTTATGCTTTGGAAATGAAAGTATTGTTAAAGCAATAAAAAACCAAAAACCAAATACGGATTTATTCATCACTAAATATGCAGAGGATAATATAGTTCAATGCATAATTTTAGATTTTGATGATAAAGAGAATCCAAATAATGCGTTAAACGATGCAAGAAAATTAAGAATGGTTTTAAAAAGACATGGATTGAATACCATTATTGTGAAATCTGGAAGTAAAGGGTACCATTGTTATATTCAAACAGAACCATTATGTTTTGAATTTGATGATGTGGATTCCGAGACATTTTTTAAGAAATTTGTTGAGCTGATTATTCAAGGGGGTATGAGAGTTAAGTACCAAACATTGGACACTACCAACACAGGTGCGGGACTTCGTGGAAACATAAGAGTAATTGGAAGTATTCATCCAAAGACCCATCAAAGATGTGAAATAATCGAAGGGGAATTTAAGGAAAACATAACCCCTACTTCTTTTGAACATGAGTGCCTTCGTGATGCCTATGAGTTTGCTAAAATACATGAAAAACATCACATTCTAAAAGAAAGGCAACGAAAAGCAAACATCCACACACATCATGGGCATGGAGACCCTGTACTTGAAAATGACTTGAGAACCCTAATGCCCAGTATATACGGTGGAGATTATAAAACATTCAAGAATGGTTATATCATGATGCAATGTCCATTTCATAATGATAGTAATCCTTCAATGATTGTTAAAAAAGAGTTTTACTACTGTAAAGCTTGTGGTGAAAAGGGTAATTGGTGGAATTTAAGAGATAAAGGTGATGTGGACTTTGAAGAAGAAGGGTACATTAGAGTTGGAAAATGGAGAGAGGATGATGGAGTTGAGTAGTGCTGATTTTACTAAGTTGACTTTGCAGGAGGTGGCTGATATGTTACTTGATCGTGATGTTAATGGTGTAATCTGTAAAGGTTTAGTTGATGGTGAAATGTATAGTTTGAAAGTGGAGTTGAGTATTGATGAGTAATTTAAATGAAAATGATATTGCAGTATATTTAGGTGATATCATCCAGATTATGGATTGGAGATTAGACCAAGAAAGTGGTTATTGGCGGGGTTTATTTGATGATGGTACTGTGGAGATGGATTGGAGATATGTTCCTGTAACTGATGTTCCATTAAATAATTTGTTATGTGAGTATGAATGTTTAGTGAATGAGTTATCCAGTAAGGAGATTAGTTATTTCACTAAAAAGGAAACCTATAATGCTTTGAGTGAGAAAATCATTCGGGTGACTGATTTTAAATCCTTGTATGGTAAGAATAATGCAGAGGTAAGGAAACAACATGTTAAAGGTGAATTATCTGATTTGTACTCTGAATTAAAAGATTTGGAGTTTAGTATTGATTGTATACAGAGGTATATTAGTTTTTTAAGGGAATTAATCCGAGTAAAAAGAACAATAAAAGAAGTTAAAAATAGTAGAAAATAATAGTTTACTAGTAAACTAATATTGGAGGTTAAAAAAATGAAAAATGGAGAGATGGTAAGTTTAGTAAGTATGTTTAATAATCAAAATGTCCAATACTTTG
>NZ_JAFUHT010000085.1 GCF_017468685.1 Methanobrevibacter sp. | reverse complement strand
GTTTGTTATTTTTTTGCATAATATATAATATTCCCTCAATCCTTAATAAAACTTTGTATTACTCTCAAAATCTATTTTTAAAGCATAAATACTTTTAATAAAAAGTATACTTACATGAATATCACCCATTTAAAAATTAAAGAAATTTTCAACAACACCAAGCAAAATGAATAGCGTAGCAATTAAATTAGTTTAGAACTATACTGCTTGCAGAATAATAAAAGACAAATAACTATTTAAACAAACAAAAACAAACAATAAAATATTATTTTTAAAAAATAACAAATATACACACTATATATTATCAATAAAGTAATAATATACTAATAAAAAGAAAAATAAGAATTTTTAGAAAAAATTAAGTTGACGACATTGAGTTTTTTTCAATACATTTTGAAAAATTATTGTCATATACTAAAATATAATCACAATTAAAAAAATAATAAACATCATATATTAAGTCAAATATAATAGGTTATTGATAATGAAATAATGTTTGAGGAATACTTATGGAAGATGACAGTTACTTTGAAGAGGAGGAGTTTTCCCCAATCAAATCAGTTTTAGGGCTTTTAACATTCTCAACTATTTTGCCGATTAATGTTTTCACATCAATAGAGTGCATGACCAAATTGACTTGGATCTGGCCATTCATACATTTATTCATAGGCATTTTAGCAGCAATCTGCGGTTATGTTTCTTTGGAATTCCTTCATTTAAATTCATTTTTCACTGCAGCCATCGTTTATGCATTTCTAATGATCATTACAGGTTATAATCATCTGGATGGAGTTATGGATATGGCTGATGGCGTGATGGTTCATGGAGAACCTGAAAAGAAAATCCGTGTAATGAAAGATTCCTCAGTAGGTGCGGGAGGCATGGCAACGCTATTTTTGGTTGCCAGCTTAACAATAGCCGGATTGTACAATATACTTGATTATAATTTCATTATTGGAATCATCATATGTGAAATGACTGCTAAAACCTCGTTAATAACTACAGCATTATTGTCAAAGCCATTGACACCTGGAATTGGAAGCTATTTTATAAAAGAGACAACACCTGCTAATTATTTCGCTTCAACATTTATTGTGGCATGCATCGTTTATCTGATTGGAGGATTTGTCGGTCTTAGTGGTGTAATCGGTGCAATGGTGTCCGGAACCATTATAGCAACCATTGCAAGACGTAACTTTGTCCTAGCTAACGGTGATGTTTTGGGAATGAGTAATGAGGTAGGACGTTTATTATCATTATTGTTTATGGCAGTTGCTTTATTTTACTTTTAAGTAAATTTAACGAGTTGAAATCAATATTGAAGTCTTAAAAAACACTCATTTATATACTAGTTAGTTTAAACTAGTAATGATGAGATTTACCGTTGGTTTAAAATTTTTTTAATTTCATATTATCACATTTCATTGAGAAACTATTTTGTATAGTATCACCTCCACACTAGTAAAAGCGGTATTTCTCATCAAATTTATATATTTTCAATGCTAATAGTTAACTGATAATATGAATGTTAATGTTTTAAGATTGGACCATAGATTAAAAAGAGATACAAGAATTACAACCCATGTATGTTTGACTGCCCGTGCATTTGGAGCAACTAAAATATACTTGGCAGGTGAACGTGACAATCGTCTGATGGAAAATGTTAAAGACACTGCATCAAGATTCGGTGGAAACTTTGAAATAGAATACACTGAAAGTGCAATGGGTGTTATAAACAAGTGGAAAGCAGATGGCGGAAAAGTTGTTCACTTGACAATGTATGGTTCACAGGCACATGAAATTGCACCGGAAGTAAGAGAAGATGGTTCAGACATACTAATTGTAGTTGGTGGTGCAAAAGTTCCCGGAAAAGTCTATAAGGCAGCTGACTGGAACGTATCAGTAACAACACAGCCTCACTCAGAGGTATCTTCCTTGGCAGTATTTCAACATTTGCTGATGGACGGCAAAGAGTTTGAACTGGAATTTGAAAATCCAGTACTTGAAGTAATTCCGACAGCACACGGAAAAACAGTTAACATTCACGACGAAAACCGCTAGGAAATAAAGTCATCAAGTCTCTTGATGGCCTTTAACTTTTAATCTTTTTTTAAACGGGCCTGTTCGATTGCATCTCGCATGGTCTGTATTGAATTGTCATATACTTCACGGTCAACAGGATATGGAAAACCATCCTTACCTCCATGCGTAAAACTGTATTTGACAGGATCTCTCCAGCTTGCAGGCTCACCATAAACCAAATCTGAAATTAAAGCAAGAGCTCTTATTTTTTTCGGACCTATTCCCTGAAGCAAAATCAGTTCCTCATAGTTTTCAGGCTGAATCTCCCATGCTTTGGTAAGCACCTCGAATTCCTTATCTGAAATGTCCATATCCAATACAGGATGATGTGCAGGGAGAGTAAAATCCTCTAAAAGCATTTGATTGTCCTTTCTTTTAAAGTACTGTCTTAAGTGATTTGGATTGTCGTTTATTAAATCAACACTGATTTTTTGAGCTTCCTTGCTTTCTTCAGCAGGCATATTCAATGTGTTGGGAGTTACTGTGTCACAAGATATTCCGCTGTGAGGGTCATTCAACAAATCATCCACTTCGCTTCCAAGCCAATGGTATCGACGTGCATACTTGTTTTGAGTATTCAACCCTTGTTGAACAACGGCCCAGTCTCCCTTTTCGGTAACAAAGAAGTTGTGTTGGTATAATGTATATCCGTCCTGAATGCAGGAATTGTCTATTTTAGCTGACAGTTTGCTTGTTTCAACCAGTTTTTCAGTGGTCTTTGTTTTCAGGTTGAAAACTTCTCCGGCATGTTCTATTCCCTGTGGTGTTTTTCTGGATTTTGCACCTTTTCCTCCAGTCAGATAAATTCCGTGTTCTTCAGGGGATAATGATGCCTTAAGCGCACCTAATGTGGTTGTTGTTGTACCTGAGGAATGCCAGTCAAAACCCAAAACGCAGGAAAATGCCTGAAACCAGTAAGGATTTGATATACGGTTTAAAAATTCATTTAAACTGTATTCTTCAATTATTACACTGGCTAGGGCGCCTGATAACTTAACCATTCTTGAAAATAGCCAGCTTGGAGGGTGGCCTCCATGAAGTGGTAGATTGACTGCTCCTCGTCTTTGCATGGATTATGTTATATTTTTAATAAATATTATTGTTTTAGGAAGAGCATTTGAAAAGTAATTTTTAAAATATTTTACATGCTGGAGTAAATATTGCTTTTCAAACAAAACTTTAATAAATGATGGTTACTAAAATTATTAATGTTATATTCATTAACAAATTATTTAATCAAAATTATTAGGAGTTAATATTATGGCTGTAAATAACGGAGATTTTGTAAGAGTAAACTTTACTGGTAAAATAAAAGATACAGATGACGTATTTGATACTACTTATGATGAAATTGCACAAGAAGCTGGAATTTTCGATGACAACAAAACTTACAAAGCAATTCCTATTGTTGTAGGTGGAAACCACTTATTACCTGCTATTGAAGAAGCAATCATTGGATTAGGCGAAGGAGATAAAAAAACTATTGAAGTTGATGCTGAAAATGCATTTGGTCCAAGAGATCCATCTTTAATTCAATTAGTGCCAATGAGAGAATTCAAAAAACAAGGCATGACTCCTGTTCAGGGTATGAGAATCCAATCTGAAGGTGCAACTGGTAAAATCTTAACTGTTAATGGTGGAAGAGTAAAAGTTGACTTTAACCACGAATTAGCAGGAAAAGACTTAGTATATGATGTTGAAGTAACTGAAATCATTGATGATGAAGAAGAAAAAATCAAAAGTATGATTGAGTTACACTACTCCAATCCTAATGTTGACATCGATAAAACCGAAATCGACATTGTTGATGGTGTTGCAAACATCAAATTAGATGAAATGGCTAAATTTGACCAACAATCTTACATGGATGTTACCTTTGCAAGATTCAGAATTGCTAAAGATATCTGGGATAACATCGAAGAAATTACCAAAGTCAACTTCGTAGATGCTTTCGAAAAAAGAGATGAAAGCGAAGACGAAGATGAAGAAGCAGAAGAATAAATAATCATTCAGAGTTATTTATAATAACTCTTTTCACTATTTTTTTTTAACAATTATTTTATATAATATTTTTAACATAATTTTTTTCATGTTAGAATTGGAAGAACTTTTAAAGATTTTTAATGATGGCACTGCACTTGAAATGGATGAGGATGCTGCTTTAGCATGCAATTACTATTCTCAAGAAGCTCAAAAGATTACCTGTGAGCTTAACTACAAATATCATGATTTTGATGAGATTAGGGAACTGTTTTCCAGATTAATTGGCAAAATGGTAAGTGATGATTTTAGAGTATTTCCTCCATTCACTACTGATTTTGGAAAAAATATTCATTTGGGCAAAAACGTTTTTATCAATTCAGGATGCAGATTTCAGGATCAGGGCGGAATCTATATAGGAGATAATGTCCTGATTGGTCATAATGTTGTTTTGGCTACTTTAAATCATGATGAAAACCCTAAAAAAAGAGGCAATCTTATTCCTTCTCCAATAAAAATAGGCAGTGATGTGTGGATTGGATCCAATGTTACGGTAACTCCTGGAATCACAATCGGTGATGGGGCTATAATCGGTGCAGGTGCGGTTGTTACAAAGGATGTGGCCAAAAACACAATCGTTGCGGGAGTGCCTGCAAAATATATCCGGGATGTGAAGTTGGAATAATTTTTTAAATTCTTTTTCCATCTTTAACGGCCACAATTCCTGGAATTTTATCGACTTTTAATTCAAACATTGCTTCCATCCCCTCATTTTCAAATAACACACATTTTTTTTCCAGAACTTTGCTTGTAAGCAGTGCCGCTACCGGAGGAGTTATGACAAAAATGGAGTTATGGACATTTAACGATTTGACAGTTTCATCACTTAACATTCCTTTTCCGATATGAATTTTAACCCCTGATTTGCTTAATGGTTCAATTGTTGATTCGATTTCAACTTTGCTGCTGGTTGTAGGTGCAATTCCTGCATCGCTAAATGCAGTATGCATTATTGCAATGCCTTTTAAATCAAATGGAACTTCATTTTTTCTAATCAATTCAACAAGCTGAGGCAATGCCGCATCACGGCCGGTATATAATGTTCCGGAGATTGTGATTTTATCTCCAACATTTAATCCTGATAAGTCCTCATCGGCAATTGGTGTTGATAAATGTTTCATAATTATTATTTTGTTTTTAATTTCTAATAAATTTTTGAATTTGTCACGATTTCACATAAGATATTTAAATGTTTATGAACATAAATAATATACATTCTAGATTTATTTATCATAGAATTATTAGGAGATTTAAAATTGATTATTATTGATGAAGAATTGTGTAAAGGATGTCATCTTTGCTTATTCATGTGTTATAAAAACGTATACGCAATATCTCCTGAAGTTAACAAAAAAGGAGTACAATTGCCTTTTGTTAAGTTTGAAGACCGCTGTACTAAATGTGGCACTTGTGAAGTTGCATGTCCTGACCAAGCAATTACAGTAGATTTGGCTGAAAATTGGTGGATGAAAGATGACAATGATTTAAATTTCAATCCTAATTTCACAAAGGGGAAAAAGTAGGTGTTAAAATGGCTGAAGAATTTTTTATACAAGGAAATGAAGCATGCGCTAAAGGAGCAATAACTGCAGGTTGCAGATTCTTTGCAGGTTATCCTATCACTCCATCTACTGAAGTTGCAGAAACTTTGGCTCGTGAATTGCCAAAGGTTGGAGGTTCATTTGTTCAAATGGAAGATGAAATCGCATCTGCAGGTGCAATTATTGGCGGTTCATGGGGAGGAGCCAAATCAATGACAGCAACATCCGGTCCGGGAATATCTCTGATGCAGGAAAATATCGGTTATGCGTTCATGAGCGAAACTCCAATTGTAATTGTTGATGTTCAAAGAGGATCCCCTTCAACAGCACAGCCAACAATGGCTGCACAGGGAGACATGATGCAGGCTCGCTGGGGATCTCACGGAGACTATGAACCGATTGCATTGTCCCCATCAAGCGTTCAGGAATTCTTTGATTTCACAATAAAAGCATTCAATTTAGCTGAAGAATACAGATGTCCTGTATTTGTAATGGCTGATGAAGTTATAGGACACATGAGAGAAAAGATAGTTGTTGAAGATGATATTGAAATAGTTCCAAGAAAAAGGCCTGAAAAGACTGATGATTATTTGCCGTTTGAAAATGTTGAAAACGGAACAACTCCTATGCCTGCATTTGGTGACGGATTTAATATTCATGTAACCGGTCTTACACACGATGAGAGAGGTTATCCTGACACTAACAATCCTGAAACTCATGACAAACTCATACAAAGAATTTGTAATAAAGTATTGAATAATAGGGATAAAATCTGCTCAATAAAAGCTGAAAACTGTGAAGATGCAGATGTTATTATTGTTTCTTATGGGGCGCCGGTCAGGTCTGCTGTTGAAGCTGTAAGAATTGCAAGAGAAAACAATCAGAAAGTGGGTTATGTTAAAATAGATACTCCATGGCCATTCCCTGATGAACAATTAAAAGAAGCTACAAAAAATGCTAGTGATATAATTGTTGTGGAAATGAATTTAGGTCAAATGTATTATGAAGTTGACCGTGTACTTAAAAGAGATGCTAATGTTCATTTAATGGGAGTTATTGGAGGATTACTACCAACTCCGGATGAAATATTAGATGAAGTTTCAAGAATAGGAGGTAACTAAAATGTCAGAACATAAAGAAAACAGATTTCTCCCATATTTAAGGGAAGACAGATTGCCTCATATTTTTTGTCCTGGTTGCGGTAACGGTGCAATAATCAATGCATTTTTAGCTGCAATGGAAAAGGCGGAAATGGATTTTGATAATATTGCAATGGTATCTGGAATCGGTTGTTCTTCAAGAATTCCTGGATATCTAAAATGCGATTCCCTGCACACTACACACGGAAGGGCATTAAGCTTTGCAACAGGTCTTAAAACAGCAAATAAAGATTTGGATGTTGTAGTATTTACTGGTGATGGTGACGCTGCATCTATTGGTGGTAATCATTTGATTCATGCTGCCAGAAGAAACATCAACTTAACTGTTATCTGTATCAATAATAATATTTATGGTATGACTGGTGGTCAAATCAGTCCAACTTCTCCTAAAGGCAGTTTCGGAACAACTGCACCATATGGTAATCAAGACACTCCATTCAAACTCGCAGAACTTGTTGCAGCTGCTGGTGCAACATACTCTGCAAGATGGACCACTGTACAAATTGAAAACCTCGTACTTTCCATTAAGGACGGATTGGAAAATCCTGGTTTTTCATTTATTGAAGTTGCAACCCAATGTCCAACTTACTATGGTCGTAAAAACAAACTCAAAACACCTACTGCAATGGCTGCTGTTATGAAAGCAAACACAGTATTCAAATCTGCTGCAGATAGGATGAAAGCAAAAGAATTGGAAGGTAAAATTGTTGTTGGTGAATTTGCAAATTATACAAAAGACGAGTTCACTGCAAACATTGATAAGATCAGTGTGGAAAAATCTGGTAAGAGGACTCTTATCAATTCTGCATACGAATCAGAATTATAGGTGGATAATATGAGAACTGAAATAAGAATTTGTGGATTCGGTGGTCAGGGAGTAATTCTTGCAGGAATTATCTTAGGGAAATCTGCAAGTCTCTTTGATAATAAGGAAGCTGTTCAAACTCAATCTTACGGTCCTGAAGCTCGTGGTGGAGCTTCCAAATGTGAAGTTGTTATAAGTGATAGCGAAGTGGATTATCCGAAAGTCCAAAATCCTGATATTTTGGTTGCAATGTCAAATGAAGCATTAATCAAATATATTGTGGATTTAAAGGATGAAGGTACTTTAATAGTTGATCCTGGAACAACTGATGTGGAGGATGTTCGTGAGTTCATAGATGAACATAATATTAAAGTTTACGAAGCTCCAGCAACCAAAACAGCTACAGATGAAATCGGTCTTAAGATTGTAGCTAATATTGTTATGGTTGGAGCAATTACAAAAATTACTGAAGTAATATCCAAACAAGCAGCTATGAAAGCTATTGAAGCTAGTGTTCCTAAAGGAACAGAAGAGAAAAACATCAGTGCTTTTGAAGCAGGATATGCTTTGGTGGAATAAGGTGTTATAATGAGATTTTTTGAAAATGTAGCAAAACAAATTTTTAACAGTGAAGGAATTCCAATTTTGGAAGGGCATGTTGCTTACTCTGCTGAAGAAGCAATGACAATATCTTCTGAAATGGATGTTCCTGTGGTTATTAAGGCACAAGTATTGACTGGGGGAAGAGGTAAAGCCGGTGGTGTTAAATTTGCTGACAACCCTGGTGAAGCACTAAAAGTTGCCGATGAAATTTTAGGTATGGAAATCAAAGGGGAAAAGGTAAAACACCTTTTAATCGAAGAAAAAGCTGAAATCATCAACGAATTCTTTGTAACAGTATCTGTTGACAGGGGCGCTAGAAGGCCTGTCATTTTAGCAAGTAAAGATGGTGGAGTCGAAATCGAAAACTTGGCTAAAACAAACCCTGAAAAAATTATCAAGTATTATCCAAATCCGTTGCTTGAATTCCTGCCATATGAGGCACGTGAAATCGCACGTAAAATGGAAGTTCCATCTGAATTGATTTCACCGATGGGAGACATGATTTGGAAATTGTATCAGGTATTCACCAAATATGATGCGGATACTGCTGAAATCAATCCGTTGGTATTGACTCCTAACGGATTAATCGCTGCTGATGCTAAACTGGTTGTTGAAAACGATTCATTATACAGACATCAGGATTTAGTTGAAAGAATGCACTACAAGAAAAAAGCAGTGGACTTTGTTCAATTGGATGGTGATATTGCTGTTATCGGTAACGGTGCAGGTTTAACATTGACTGCAATGGATATGATTAAGCTCAACGGTGGAGAACCGGCAACATTCCTTGATATTGGTGGTGGCGCTTCAGAACATATCATCAATCAGGCCTTAAACATTGTTTTAAATTATGATCCGGTTAAAGTAGTATTTTTAAACGTTTTAGGTGGAATCACTAAAGCTGATGATGTTGCACGTGGCGTAATCAAGGCTTTGGAACAGGCTGGACGCAAAGTGCATATTGTTATCAGATTGACCGGTACCAATGAGGAAGAAGGTCAAAGGATTTTGGAAGAAGCTGGCATTCCATATGAAACTTCAATGGAAAAGGCTGCTCGTAAAGCTGTTGAACTTTGTGAAGAATTAAAAGCTGAAGGAAAATAAGTTTAATTTTCAACAAAATCTCAATTAGTTGATTGGCATTTGAAATCGGTCATTCGAGTAGGACAACACGGCTGATTTCAGATTCATTAACTATTTCTTTTCCGCATTCATTACCTATTTTTTTAGCAAAACTTTTAACCTCATCAAATGTCGGCATGTTGTCCAGGGTCAGTCTTTCACGTGATGAGCCGACACACATATATGCTTTCACTTCTACGTAATCAGGGTCTGCTTTTTTTATCAGTTTTGCATAGCCTTCTGGGTTTTCCATATTTTTGCCCTTAACGCAGGTATTTCGTATGCATGTACGTGAGTTGAAACTTGATAATGTTTCAAGTGATTCGTTTAGATTGCTCCAAGCATCGTTTATTCTAGGTCTGCACACTTCATTAAATATTTTCTCGGAAGGTGCATCCAAGGAAAGGTATAGTTGGTACGGATCGTTTTCCAGATTTCTTAATCTGTCAACACATTGGCCGTTGCTTACCACAAATGTTGTAAAATCCCTTCTGTTGAACTCACCGATCAGCTCATCGATTTTGGGATATAGTGTCGGTTCGCCTGCAAGGGATATTGCAGCGTTGTTCGGATCTTTCATCTCTTCAAGTTTCTTTTTGTTTGCCTTGTCATTTCCGTAAAAACCGCATAACAGATTGTTCTGTGCTTTTATTGCTTCGTCAATGATGGTTTTTGGATCATCATACTCTTCATCTTCCCAGCTTGTTTGGGTGTAGGTTAAATCTCTCCAGCAGAATTCACATTCCTGCTGGCAATTTGGAACCGCCGGTGACATTTGAAGGCATCTGTGGGATTTTATTCCATAGAATTTCTCTTTATAACAAACTCCTTTATCTGAAATACTTTGACGGGTCCAGTGACAGGTTTTAACTGCCGCATGGCCGTGTGTTCCAACAAATCTGTATCCGCTTTTTTCTAGTTTTTCTATTTGGTTTTTATTGAATGACATGAAATCAAATCTATTTTTAGTTTTGATAGTATATACATTTTTACACGCTGAAAGCAATATTGCTTTTATTGAACAAAATTGATATTAAAATTATAAAATATATTTATATGTTTAAAAAATAATAGTATATGTTATGAGATTATGGAATAAAAATGTTGAAAAAATATTTTTTAATAAATCACGGGATTTCGCTTCGCACGAGCAGTTGTTCTACAAAACAGATGAGGGGAGATATGTTGCATACTGGCCGAAAGGATACAACGGTGCAAAATCAACCTTGCAGGCCAGAAACTCATTAATAGGAAACTACACCGAAAAATGGGTGAAAGACCTACTGGATTATATTCTAAATGATGAGGGCATGCACGTGGTTCAGCAGGCACAAATCCCGGCAATCGGCATAACTCAAAAATCCCCCGCAGACATTGTGATTGCAACACAAAACAAGAAAGTGCTGATGCCGGACGAGGTCAAATTGATATTTGAAGTGAAAATGTCACTGGTGTGGAACTGGGAATATGATGTTGAAACTTCACAGATTAGAGAAATTGGTGATTATCGAACCCATCAGGGAAGACCAAGCTTCACACGTTCGGATTCCATTTTAAAAGCTATCGGAAAATGCATTGATATAAGGGTGTCAAGCTTCAAGGCATCAAAAATACCATTGATTGTGCTTGGAAATGCGCCACTGTCAAACGGATTCTGTAAAAAGGCAGACTACCTTAAAACATCCGGCATAATCCAGGGATTCTGGTCACTGAATCCATTTCCACTGAACCATGGAAACACCCGAAAAAGAAGTGCCAAAAAAGGATTCATACGATTCAACAATATCGATGAGTTAAATATGAGTTTGGATAAAATATTTAATCAGGAATTGAACTTTTTCTCAGGAATGCAAAATCCGCAAAAACTTGGTCAAATAATCGAAATGGCAAACAGGGAAAAAACTTACGAGGAAAAAGGATTGAAATTCATAAATCTCTTGAAGAGGTCATAATCTTGCAAAGAAAAACACAGACAACATCATTCGGCTCAATCGTAAGGGAATCCCATAGCTCAAAAAAATTCTACAACTCAAAACTGTTCAAGGATTTTCAGATTCCTAAAAACATTGAATATAAGCAGACAAAAATCGATGAAAAAGATTTGGACAAACTGTACTGCAAATCCAGTGAAGTCATGGATGAAATACCCAACAACAGTGTTCATCTGATGATTACTTCTCCGCCATATAATGTCGGAAAGGAATATGATGAGGATTTGTCTCTTGATGAGTATCTGGAATTGCTGAGTAAAGTGTTTTCACAGACTTATGATAAACTGGTCACAGGTGGAAGGGCATGCATTAACATAGCCAACATCGGAAGAAAACCTTACATTCCTCTTCATGCAATGGTAATTGAAATAATGTTTGATTTGGGATTTCTAATGCGCGGTGAAATAATATGGGACAAGTCAGCAAGTGCCGGCGGCTCATGCGCATGGGGAAGCTGGATGTCAGCATCCAATCCTGTGCTCAGGGATTTTCATGAATATATTCTTGTATTTTCAAAGGAATCCTACTCCAAAAACAAGAAACAGGAAAAAAGGGATACAATTGGACATGATGATTTTATCCAATGGACAAAAAGCATCTGGACATTTCCTGCAGTCAACGCTAAAAAGATTGGTCATCCCGCACCATTTCCTATCGAATTGCCTCACAGGCTAATCAACTTATACAGTTACGAAGGTGATGTTGTACTGGACCCGTTCTGTGGCAGTGGAACAACCTGCATTGCTGCTGTTAAAAATAATCGCCACTATATCGGATATGACATTAAAGAAGAGTATATTGAATTGTCTCAAAAACGAATTTCCAATCAAAAATTTATTTAATAATGTTTTCTAAATATGTAATATATTAAAGTATATTGTGGGATTATTATGGATACTCCAATTGTAATATTAAATTATAAAACTTATTTGGAATCAAGTGGTGCAAATGCTTTAAAACTTGCACATGACTTAGAAAGTGCTGCTAGTGAATCTGGAATCACTATGGTTGCATCTCCACAGGCAGCAGACATTTATAGAATAAGTGAAGAAACTTCACTTCCTATTTTTGCTCAACACATTGACCCTGTTGCTCCTGGAGGACACACAGGTTCTAATCTGATTAATACACTGATTGATGCGGGAATTACTGGATCTTTAATAAATCATTCAGAACAAAGAATGAAACTGGCAGACATTGATGAGGTTGTAAAATTATGTAAAGAGAATAATATTGAATCATGTGTATGCACTAACAATATTGAAACCTCAAAAGCAATTGCTACATTGTCTCCAACTGCTGTTGCTGTTGAACCTCCAGAACTCATTGGTACTGGAATACCTGTATCTCAAGCACAGCCTGAGGTTGTTGAGGATACAGTCAAGGAAGTTAAAAAAATCAATAAAAATGTTAAAGTATTATGTGGGGCAGGCATTACAACTGGAGATGATATGAAAGCAGCTATGGATTTGGGTGCTGATGGGGTATTGCTTGCATCTGGAATTATTAAAGCTGAAAGCCCAAAAGATGCTTTACTTGATTTGGTAAGTAAATTATAGAGTGAGAAAATGGCTAAGGAATTTAATACAATTGATGATTTTGATGTAGAGGATAAAACTGTACTTGTTAGGGTTGATGTTAATTCCCCGGTGGACCCGGGTTCTGGGATAATTTTGGATGATACAAGATTGAAATTACATGCTCAAACTATTAAGGAACTGTCAAATAAAGGTGCAAAAGTGGTAATTCTTGCTCATCAGTCTCGTCCGGGTAAAAAAGATTTCACAACTTTATCTCAACATGCTGATGCATTATCTGAAATATTAAATTTAAGAGTCAGATATGTCGATTCATTGTTTTCAAATTCTGCAAAAGAGGCAATCAAGGCATTGAAACCTCATGAAATTCTTTTACTTGAAAACGCAAGATTTTTCTCTGAAGAGACTCTTTCAAGAACTCCTTTGGAGCAATCAAAAACTCATCTTGTTACTCAATTATCTCCATTGATTGATTATTTTGTAAATGATGCTTTTGCTGCAGCTCACAGGTCTCAGGCTTCATTAGTTGGCTTTACTGTAAACACTCCTTCTGCTGCCGGTAGAGTAATGGAAAAAGAATTAACTGTAATCCAGGATGCACTTGATAATGTCGAACATCCGTGTGTATTTCTGCTTGGTGGGATGAAGCCTGATGATTCCATAGATGTAATGGAAAATGTATTGAGCAATGGAACAGCTGATTCAATTTTAACAACTGGTATTGTAGGAAACATTGTTTTATGGGCTTCCGGTGCAGATATAGGTGAAGTGAACAGGAACTTTATTATAAGCAGAGGTTATGAAGATATGGTTGCCAAATCAAAGGAACTGATTGAAAGGTTTGGCGATAAAGTAAAATATCCTATTGATGTTGCATGTGAAATTGACGGTGAACGTGTAGATATTGATTATACTGAAATTCCTAATGAATCAATATTTGATATTGGTGTAAAAACTATTGCATATTATGCCGGTGAAATAAGAGATGCCAAAGCGATTTTTGCAAATGGTCCTGCCGGTGTATTTGAAGACCCTAAATTTGCATTGGGAACTGAAGATTTAATAAATGCAATTGCAAACTCTAATGGTTTTTCACTCATAGGTGGGGGACATATTGCAGCAGCTACTGCAGGACTCGGTTTGGAAGACCAAATGAGTCACTTGAGTAGTGGTGGTGGAGCTTGCATTAGCATGCTTGCCGGTAAAAAATTAGCTGCTGTAGAAGCTTTAAAAAATAGTAAAGATTAGCTATTAAAAATATTTAATAGCTCTTCTGAAGATTTTTTAGGATTTTCTGAGCTCATTATAGCACTCACTACAGACAATCCTTTAATCCCAGTATTTTTTAGTTCATGGGCATTATCTATGGTAATTCCTCCAATGGCTACAACTGGGATATTAATTGATTCCACAATTTCTTTTAAATCATCTTTTGTAATTTCAGGAGCATCATCTTTTGTAGATGTTGGAAATACTGCTCCTGTTCCTATATAATCGGCACCATCTTTTTCAGCTTTTTTTGCTTCTTCAATAGTTGCAGCTGAAACTCCAACAATTTTGTCAGTGCCGACTAGTTTTCTTGTCACATCACAGGGCATGTCAGATTGACCAACATGAATTCCATCAGCATCAATTGCAAGAGCAACATCCACTCTGTCATTGATGATTAATGGAACATTGTATTTTGTTGTAATTTCCTTAACTTTCAATGCCAAGTTATAAAAATCAAGAGTGTCTGCAGTTTTTTCTCTAATTTGAACTACACTTACTCCACCCTTAATTGCTTCTTCAATGGTTTTTAGAAATTTTTCTACATCGTTACTTTTGTCTGTGACAAGATATAGAGATAAATCTATGTTTTTCATAATATCTCAATGTTTGCTTCGTTTACTAAAGTTTTACTGTCTGTTTTGTAAAGGTAGTCTATTAAATATGCTCTAAATGATCCGGTTCCTTCATCTTTTTCTTCAACTTTTGCTCTTGCTTTTTCACCGGCTATGTTCATAGCCAATATTGCTACAAGACTGCCGTCAAAAGGATTTGACCCTCCAATACAACTGCCTACAATTGAAGATAGCATGCATCCGCTTCCTGTAATCAATGGCATCATATCATCTCCATTATCTATTGCAACGGTAGTTTCGCCGTCACTTAGGATATCAATAGGGCCACTGGCGAGGATGACGGTATCTAATTTATTTGCAAGTTCACAGATTATGTCTCCATTTGCTTTTAAGTTTTCAGAGGTAATGATATCATCAATATTGACGTCAACACCTTTTGCAGTGTTGCTTTCATCTAAAACTCCTACTAATTTTGCAATTGCTTTTATTTCGGTGATATTTCCCCTGATTGCAGTTATATTATAGTTTTCAATTAAATCTAATGTGGTTTTGTTTCTAAGTTCGGTAACTCCCACTCCTACAGGGTCTAATATTATTGGTGTGTTTGTTTCATTTGCAGTTTTTGCACTAATTTTCATTGATTCGATTTGATTTTTACTTAATTTTCCAATGTTTATTACAAGCACGTCTGCTATTGTTACTACTTCTTCGAGTTCTTCTGCATCTTCTGCCATAAATGGAGATCCACCAATTGCAAGTACTGCGTTTGCACAGTCATTTATTGTTACTGAATTGGTTATGCAATGGGTTAAAGCATTTTTTTCTCGAATGTTTTCTAATGTTTTGTTGATTTTACTTAAGATATTATTTTCATTATTTGTCATGATTATTAATTATAAATTTTTTATTATTTAAATTTTAATCAAAATCATTGATTTATAGTAAAGTATTTAAATAACTTTTAATAAAACTTATAGTGTTATATAATTTTATATATAATTGCCTCGGTGGCTCAGTCTGGTAGAGCGCGAGACTTGTAATCTCGTGGTCGCGGGTTCAATTCCCGTCCGGGGCTTTAATATATAATTTTTTATATAAATTTTGTTAATGATACATGAAATATCGTAACATTTATATACTTGTATCAATAATATTTTATTAGTATGTCATCAACATACATATTGTATGTGGGTCCGTAGGGTAGCTTGGTCGATCCTTTGGGCTTTGGGAGCCTGAGACTCCGGTTCAAATCCGGGCGGACCCATCTTCCCGCCTTAGCTCAATTTGGCAGAGCGTTGGACTGTAGATCCAAATGTTGCTGGTTCAAGTCCGGCAGGCGGGATTTCAATTTAATAATTTGAGTCATGTATATTTTTTATGAAATATTATGATTTTTCCAAAACATTTATATATGATGAAAATTAAAGTAATTAATAGTGTTTATTATACTATTTGAGGATATGCCCTGGTGGTGTAGGGGCTATCATGTGGGCCTGTCGAGCCCGCGACTCGGGTTCAAATCCCGGCCAGGGCGCTCATATCTTGAATGGTGTATAAGTCATATAGGCCTGTAGCTCAGTCTGGCAGAGCGCTTGGCTTTTAACCAAGCGGCCGCGGGTTCAATTCCCGTCAGGCCTGTTTCTAATTTTATATTTTAACTTTTCTATTCGGAGGAAAAAATTTGAAAATTGATATTCAAGACCATATGCTTGTACCAAAGCATGAAATCATGACTGAAGATGAAATTTCAGATGAATTTAGTGAAGTTGATTATGATTTTAAAGACCTTCCTAAAATAAAATCTGATGATCCTGTTGTGAAAGCTATAGGTGCAGAACCTGGAAACGTATTAAGAATTACTAGAGAAAGTCAAACTGCAGGTGTATTTGTTACTTATAGGATTGTAGAAGATTAATATAATTTTAGAATTGTGAAATTTAATATAGTATAATTTCTGTATTTTTTTGTTTTTTTTAGAAATTCATTATAATAAATTGAACTTAGTTTGAGAGGAATTATCTTAATGGAGATAGTTAGGAGTAAATTAAGAATAATGATTAAATGAATTAGTTAAGTTTAGGAGTTTTCCTAATTAATTTTTTATTTTTATTTAGTTAATTATTTTTATTGCGTTACGTAATGCGGAGGATGTCCATGACAGAGAATAATTGGAAATTAGTTGATGCATTTTTTGACAAATATGATTTGGTGGATCACCATATTAAGTCCTACAATGATTTTGTGAATAATAGAATTCAAAATATCATTGATATTACAGAACCAATCACTTTAGATGATGGTAAATACACTTTGAAAACTGGTAAAGTTCGTATAGAAAAACCATCAAACAAAGAGGCAGACGGTTCTCGTAGTGAAATCGATCCAACTGAAGCAAGACTTAGAAATTTGAATTATTCAGCAGACATGTACCTTGAAATGGCCTTAAATGAAGAAGATGAAGACAATGAATTGGAAGAAGTATATATTGGTGAGTTACCGGTAATGCTTAAATCTGACATTTGCCATCTCAATGGACTTAGTCCTGAAGAATTAGTGGAAAAACATGAAGACCCTCAAGATTTAGGAGGATACTTTATTGTAAACGGTTCTGAAAGAGCTGTTGTAACAATGGAGGAAATTGCTCCGAATAAAATTATTCTTGAACGTCTTGGTGAAGTGGAAGAAAGACATGCAAAAGCTGTTGTTACTTCTATTAAAAGTGGTTTCAGAGCTAGGATTACTTTAGAGTATAAAAAACCTCGTAAAAATGGAGTATTTTTAAGAATTTCATTCCCTTACCTTCCAGGTGAGATTCCATTAGTTATTCTATTAAGGGCTCTTGGATTAGCTACTGATGAAGAGATTATCACTGCAATTTCTGATGATAACAACTTCCAAATGATGATTGCTGATGACTTGCAAGTATCTGATGAATCATTGAAATTAGACCAAAAAGAAATGGATGGTTTATCTTACGAAGAAAGAAGAGAATATTTACAACTTGCAGCTATTAAATACATCGGTAACAGAGTAGCTAAAAACATGCCTAAAGATTATCGTTTAAAACGTGCTAAAGACGTTATTAATCGTTATTTATTACCTCATATGGGAACTGAGGAAGAAAGATGTTATGATAAAGCTATTTATTTAGCTGAAATGACTGAAATGTTATTGGAAGTTATCGAAGAAAAAAGAGAACCTCACGATAAGGACCACTATACCAACAAAAGACTTAGAGTCTCTGGAGATTTAATGGAAGACTTATTCAGAGTAGCTTTCACTAATTTAACTAGAGATATGAGTTATCAATTAGAAAGAAGCCTTTCACGTGGTAAAGAATTGTCAATTAAACAGGCAGTACGTAGTGATGTTTTAACAGAAAATATTAAACATGCTATTGCTACTGGAAACTGGGTTGGTGGAAGAGCAGGTGTAAGCCAATTACTGGACAGAACCAGTTACATGGGTACACTTTCACATTTAAGACGTGTTGTATCTCCATTAACAAGAAGTCAACCTCACTTTGAAGCAAGAGATTTACATCCAACTCAATTTGGTAAAATTTGTCCAAACGAAACTCCTGAAGGACCTAACTGTGGTTTGGTAAAGAACTTAGCTTTAATGTGTAATATTTCTGAAGGTTCCGATGAACAAGAAATTATTGATGTTATTGAAACTATGGATGTTGAATTAATTTAAGGGGGTGAAAGGTTGTCTAAAAAAATAAATGCTGCGTTAAAAAAGGCTTATTATTACTTTGGGTTTAAAAAAGTCGTTTCTTATGATGAAGTAAAAGGTAATATTGAAATTTTAAAAAATAATACTTCTGACGAAGAGATTTTAAGTAAAATCGAAAGTCATGAAAATGAAATTAAGGAATTTTGCGAGTTTGTTGAAGGCGATGAAACTTTCGAATTCCCGGTTAAATTTGCTAAAGTTGAACCTAGAAAATCATGGGAAGCTCATACAGCAGATTTCCCTAAAGATATTTTTACAAGTAATGCAAAATCCGTTGAAGAGGATTTAGTTGATAGTGTTGAACCGGTTAGTGAAGAAGAACTTGTTGATAGTGTTGAACCTGTTGATGAAGAACCTGTTGAAGAGGATTTAGTTGATAGTGTTGAACCTGTTGAAGAGGATTTAGTTGATAGTGTTGAACCTGTTGAGGAAGAGGAAACTACCGTAGAAATAAAAACCGCTCCTCCTAAACCAATCATCAAACAGAAAAGTTCTCAAACTAAATTTTATATTAATGGTGAGCTTTTAGGATATTGTGAAGACCCTGTTAACTTCACTCAGGAAATGAGAGAAAAAAGAAGAAATGGTGAAGTTTCATTTGAAATGAACATTACTTATTATGAAGATAATAATGAAATTTATATTTTCAATGATCCTGGAAGAGCAAGAAGACCATTAATCATAGTTAAAGATGGAGTCCCTCTTTTAAAAGAAGAACATTTAAACAAAGTTGCAAACGGCAAATTAAAATGGGACGATTTAATTAGCGAAGGGTTTGTTGAATACTTGGATGCTGAAGAAGAGGAAAATTCATACATTGCAATGAGTTTGGCTGACTTAAATGAAGACCACACTCACTTGGAAATCGACCCTGCCACTATGCTTGGTATCTGTGCAGGTATTATTCCATTTTCAGATCACAACTCTTCTCCAAGGAATACAATGGAAGCAGGTATGACAAAACAGGCTTTAGGATTATATGTATCTAACTATGCATTACGTACTGATACAAGAGCACACTTATTGCATCATCCTCAAACTCCTATTGTTAAAACACGTATTATCGATTCAACCAATTATGATTTAAGACCTTCCGGTCAAAACTTTGTTGTAGCATTAATGTCTTATGAAGGATACAACATGGAAGACGCAATGGTTATCAACAAAGGTTCACTTGAAAGGGGATTAGCAAGATCTTCATTCTTCAGGGCTTACGATACTTCAGAGAAAAGATATGCGGGTGGTCAGGTAGACAAATTTGAAGTACCTGACAAAAACATCAAAGGATACAGATCTGAAGAGGCTTACAGAAACTTGGATGAAGACGGTGTAGTAAATCCGGAATCCTATGTTGAATCAGGTGATGTATTAATTGGTAAAACTTCACCTCCTAGATTTTTAGAAGAAGACTTTGGTACTGTTGCAGATAGAAGAAGAGAAACTTCCGTTACTGTAAGACACGGTGAAAAAGGTATTGTCGATGCAGTGCTTTTATCTGAAACTGTTGAAGGTTCAAGATTAGCTAAAATCAGAGTAAGGGATACCAGACAACCTGAATTTGGTGATAAATTCGCATCAAGACACGGTCAGAAAGGGGTTGTCGGTTTAATATTGTCCCCTGAAGATGTACCGTTTACAGAATTCGGTGTAGTGCCTGATTTAATAGTTAACCCTCACGCGATTCCATCCAGGATGAGTATCGGACAGGTATTGGAAATGGTTGCAGGTAAAGCCGGTTGTCTTGAAGGGGAACGTGTAGATGCAACTCCATTTAACCAGACACTTGAAGATGAAATCAAGCAGCAACTCATCAATAACGGATTTGAATCTGCCGGATGTGAATCATTATACAGTGGTGTAACTGGTGAAAGATTAGATGCTGAGATATTTGTCGGTGTTGCATATTACCAAAAATTACATCACATGACAACTGATAAAGTTTACGCTCGTTCAAGAGGTCCGGTTCAAGTGCTTACACGTCAGCCTACTGAAGGTAGAGCACGTGAAGGTGGTTTAAGATTCGGAGAAATGGAAAGAGATTGTCTTATTGCACACGGTGCAGCATTAACCTTAAAAGAAAGACTTCTTGACGAATCAGATAAATATGAAGCAATTGTTTGTGAAAACTGTGGTATGTTAGCAGTATTTGATAAAAATAAGAATAAGAAATACTGTCCGATTTGTGGAGATGTAGAAACATACCCTGTAGAAATTTCATACGCATTCAAATTATTATTAGACGAACTTAAGAGTTTATGTATTTTCCCTAAATTAGTTTTAGGAGACAAAGCATAATTACAGTTATAAAGGAGCCAATACATTGAAAGGATTTATAAAAAAGATTGAACAAATCAACTTTGGACTCATGTCTCCTGAAAATATTAGGGACATGTCTGTTGTGACTGTTGAAACTCCTGATACCTATGAGGATGATGGTTTCCCTATTGAAAAAGGTTTAATGGATCCTCGTTTAGGTGTTATTGACCCAAGTTTAGTTTGTAGGACTTGTGGTTTCAGAGGTGGAGATTGTCAAGGACATTTCGGTAGTATTGAACTTGCAAGACCAGTTATTCACATTGGTTTTGGTGATGTTATTCATAAAATTTTGCGTTCAACCTGTAATGAATGTGGACGTGTTCTTTTAAGCAATGATGATATTGAAAAATATACTCAAAGAATTCATGAAGCAATGGATAATCGTGAAAGTTTAAATGCTATCTTAAAAGATGTTTATAAAGTCGCTAAAAGGGAATTGAAAAATCTGCCTGAAGACCCTGATGAGGAAGTTGACCAAAAACATTGCTGTCCTCATTGTGGTGCGCCTCAGGAAGCTATTATTTTAGATAAACCTGTTACCATTCGTCAAGGTGATTATAAATTAACCGCTTCTGAAGTGCGTGAAAGATTAGAAAGAATTTCTGATGAAGATTCTTTTGTTTTAGGTGTTAACCCTGAAGTGGCTAGACCTGAATGGTTAGTTTTAACTGTTTTACCAGTTCCTCCTGTAACTGTAAGACCTTCAATTACATTGGATACTGGTGAACGTTCAGAGGATGATTTGACTCACAAATTAGTAGATATTTTACGTATTAATCAACGTTTACTTGAAAATATGGAAGCTGGAGCTCCACAACTAATCGTTGAAGATTTATGGGAATTATTACAATATCATGTTACTACTTACTTTGATAATGAGGCAAGTGGTGTTCCACCTGCAAGACACAGATCCGGAAGACCTCTTAAAACCTTAACCCAAAGGTTAAAAGGTAAAGAAGGTCGTTTCAGATCCAACTTATCCGGTAAACGTGTAAACTTCTCTGCACGTACTGTAATCTCACCTGACCCTAACATCAGTATCAATGAGGTCGGCGTACCTGAAATGATTGCAAAAGAAGTGACAGTGCCAGTTTATGTAAATGAATGGAACATTGAGGAAATGAAAAAATACATCATGAATGGTCCTGATGTTCACCCTGGTGCAAACTATGTAATCAGAAATGACGGAAGAAAAATCAGAGTACGTAACGAAGAAACCATTGAGTTAATACTTGAGCAATTGGAACCAGGTTTCATTATCGAAAGACACCTGAAAGATGGAGATATGGTTTTATTCAATCGTCAGCCTTCATTGCACAGAATGAGTATGATGGCACACGAAGTAAGAGTTTTACCTTACAAAACTTTCAGATTGAACTTATGTGTTTGTCCTCCATACAATGCGGATTTCGATGGAGACGAAATGAACATGCATGTGTTCCAGACTGATGAATCTCGTGCTGAAGCTAAATCCTTAATGCGTGTACAGGAACACATTTTATCTCCAAGGTTCGGTGGACCAATTATCGGTGCTATTCACGACCACATTAGTGGAGCTTACCTTTTAACTCGTGACGGTGTCGAATTCACAGAAGAACAGGCTTTACAAATTATCAGAAAATCACATTTAGCATTGCCTGAATTCAAAGGAGGCCAATGGGTTTTAAAAACCAATCTTGATTTAAAACCTGATTCTGAAGTTCCTCATGATATTGAAGAATCTTACATTTACAAAGATAAAGGCGCTATGTGGACTGGTAAGGAATTGTTCTCTTTATTATTACCAAATGATTTAAACTTATCTTACAGTGCTGAGATATCTAAATGTCCTGTAGTATACCCTGCAAGTGATGCCAGTGTTGTTATTAAAAACGGTATTTTAGAGCAAGGTGTAATTGATGAATCTGCTTACGGTTCATTCTCAGGTAAAATCTTAGATAAAATCGTTAAAGAATATGGTCCTGGAAGGGCAAAAGAATTCTTAGACAGATCAACTGATTTAGCTATCTGTGGAATTATGAAAACTGGAATTACCACCAGTTTAAATGATGAGGAAATTCCTGAAGAAGCTCAAGACCGTATTAACGAGCACTTAGAGAAAAAGATGGCGGAAGTAGATAAACTTGTAGAATCTTACGAGGAAGGATATCTCCAAGCTTTACCTGGTAGAAGTCTTGAAGAGACTTTAGAGATGAAAATCATGCAGGTTCTAGGGGAAGCTAGGGACATGTCCGGTAACATTGCTGAAAACTATCTTACTATGGGTAAACAATCTGATGATGACCCATATGACCATGTGATGGCTGTTGAAAACCACTCTGTAGTAATGGCACGTACTGGTGCAAGGGCATCCATGCTGAACCTTACTCAGATTACTGCTTGTGTAGGACAACAAGCGGTTAGGGGTGGACGTATCGAAAGAGGATACCTAAACAGAACATTACCTCACTTCAAGAAAGGTGAGTTAGGGGCTAAAGCGAAAGGATTTGTACACTCAAGTTACAAATCAGGTCTTGACCCAATTGAGTTCTTCTTCCACGCAATGGGAGGAAGAGAAGGTCTTGTAGATACAGCGATTCGTACCGCACAATCCGGTTACATGCAAAGAAGACTCGTAAATGCATTGCAGGATTTACAAGTTAAACCATCTGGACTTGTTACTGATAATCAAGGTAATGTTATTCAAACCATGTTCGGTGAAGATGGTGTTGACCCTGCAAAATCAGACTTTGGTAAACCAGCTGATTTAAACAAACTCATTGATGAAATAAGAATGGAAGGTAAGTAGGTGTAACTATGGATGATATTGAAGTTAAAGTAATCGAAACTATTACCCAACTAAATGATGAAGAGAATTTAGGTATTGATTTTCCAGAAAGTTATATCGAAGATTTATCAAAAGCTTATGTTAAAAATGATTTAACTGATGATGAATTAGCTGAACTTATCAGGAAACTTAAAATGGCCTATGACCGAGCTCACGTTGAAGCTGGCGAGGCTGTTGGAACAGTAGCTGCACAATCTGTAGGTGAACCTGGTACTCAGATGACTATGCGTACTTTTCACTATGCAGGGGTAACTGAGTTAAACGTAACATTAGGTCTTCCAAGACTTATTGAAATCGTTGACGCAAGAAAAGAAATTGCTACTCCTACCATGGACATTTATTTTGATGAGGATAGACGTGATGATGAGGAATTTGTTAGAACTTTAGCTAACCAAATCGGTAAAAGTACCATCAATGATATTCTCTCTGATTTCAACTTAAACTATGGTACCATGGAAGTTGAAGCAGTTTTGGATTCTAAAAAAATTGAAGAAAAAAGATTAGATAGGGAAGAAATTAATGCAGCGATTGAAAAAGCTTTCAAAAAAGCTGTAATTAATGGTGATAAAATAGTTATCCCTTCTTCAAAATCTGATAAATCTGATTCAAAATTCGAAATTCGTGAACTTCGTCTTTTATCCGACAAGGTTCGTGATTTACAAATCAGTGGTATAAAAGGTATCGGAAAAGTAATTATTCGTCGTGATGAAGAATGGATTATCCATACCGAAGGATCAAATCTTAAGGAAATCCTTGATATGGACGGTATCGACCACGTAAGAACCACAACTAACAATATTCACGAAATTGGTGAAGTGTTAGGTATTGAAGCGGCTCGTCAATCTATTATTAACGAAGCTCAAAATACCCTTTCAGAACAGGGTCTTAGTGTAGATGTAAGACATATTATGTTAGTTGCAGATATTATGACTTCTGAGGGTACTGTTAAATCTATTGGAAGACATGGTATTAGTGGTGAAAAATCAAGTGTATTAGCTCGTGCAGCTTTTGAAGAAACTGGTAAACATTTACTTCACGCAAGTATTCGTGGTGAAGTTGATGATTTAACAGGTATCATCGAAAATATTATTATTGGACAACCAATACCTCTTGGTACCGGTTCTGTCGGTGTC